>DATKNJ010000351.1:0-9322 GCA_035541395.1 Anaerolineales bacterium | reverse complement strand
AGTTGCGAAGCGCGCGAAGGAAGTGTTAGCCTTTGCAAAGAAAGAAAAACTTCGCGCTCTTCCTTTTTTTCGCGGTTCAAATTTCCCTGCCGTAATAAATTGCCCGGATGGGATAACTATAAGATGTAATCTATTCATTGGCTTTTTCCTGGAGGACTCATGGCAGACTCGAAAGTGACTGTTTACGGCGCGTACTGGTGCCCGGATTGCCGCCGTTCGAAGAAGTTCTTAGGCGAGCAGTTTGTTCCGTTCAACTGGGTGGATATCGAGCAGGATAAAGAAGGCGAGCAATTCGTTTTACAAAAGAATCATGGCAAGCGCATCATCCCGACCATCGTGTTCACGGATGGTTCATTTTTAGTAGAACCTTCCAACGCGGAACTTGCTAAAAAGCTTGGATTAAAAACCGAAGCCAAGAAAACCTATTACGATTTGATCATCATCGGCGGCGGCCCGGCAGGATTGACAGCCGCCATCTACGCGGCGCGCGAAGGCGCGGATACGCTTCTGATCGAGCGCTCGGGTTTGGGAGGCCAGGCCGGAATTACCGTTGGCCTCGACAATTTCCCCGGCTTTCCCGAAGGCATCGGCGGACAGGAATTCTCCGAGCGCGTAGTGCAACAAGCGCGCCGCTTTGGTGTGGAAATCTTGCAAGCAGTCGACGTGGAAAGACTCGAAATGGAAGAGGGTTATCACGAAGTGTACACATCAGATGGCAAACATTATCATTCGCGCGCGGTCTTGCTTGCGACGGGCGCATCCTATCGCCGTCTCGAAGTGCCCGGTGAGGACGATTACATCGGCGCCGGGATTCATTTCTGCGCGACCTGCGATGGGCCGTTCTATAAAGGCTCGAAGGAAATCGTGGTGATCGGCGGTGGAAATTCCGCTGTGGAGGAAGGCCTGCATCTGACGAATTTTGCAGAGAAGGTGATTCTGCTTGTGCGCGGAGACAAATTGACGGCCAGTCAGATCGCGATCGATAAGGTCAATGAACCGACTTCGCATATCGAGGTGCGATATAACACAATTGTCGATGCGTTCGAAGGAAAAGACTCAAAACTCAAAACGATCAAATATCACTACAAAGATCGCGACAAGATGGAAGAGATTCATCCCGCGGCTGCATTCATCTTTATCGGACAGATGCCCAACACGTCCTTTGTGACCGATTACGTGGAAATGGATCGATACGGCTTTATTCTATCGGGCCATGATCTAACGCATGACAATCAGATGCATGAGCATCGTGCGCTTCCCTTTGAGACCAGCGTGCCGGGCGTTTTCGTGGCTGGCGATGTGCGCTATGGAAGCACCAAGCAGGTCGCTTCGGCGGTGGGCGAGGGAGCAGCGGCTTCTATTTCGATCCGGGAGTTTTTGCGAAGAAATTAATGGTCGTGATGCGAGATGGTGAATCGAATAAGCTATTTAACGCAAACTTGCCAGGGTTGTATGTAAATTTAAAATGTGTCACTCTGTCTGCGCCGTGCCACGGGCACAGGTGAGCGAAGCGAAGAGTCTCATTTTTTCAAAAAGAACGAGATTCTTCACCGCTTCGCGGTTCAGAATGACATGCTGAAAATATCTTGCATACATACTCCAAGAAGATTTTTCTTCCTGGCGAGTTGTTTTAAAGATTTATGTAAAGGTCGAATCTAATGATGAGTTTTATCGTTTAGTAAATCCCGCGGTGATGAGTGTGATGTTCCATCAACCAGGCCTGCACGTCCAATGGATCGGCCTTTTCACCCGGTTTGATTCGCTTGTACTCGCCGTTCGATTGCATTTCTCTTGTGCGGATATTGTCTTTCAGATATGATTCCAGCACCTGATCGCGTAAATAACGGACGTGTTCCTTCTTCTCGACCGGGAAAACCACTTCCACGCGGTGATCGAGGTTGCGCGGCATCAGGTCGGCGCTGCCGAGATATACTTCTTCATTTCCATCGTTGAGGAAATAGTAAATGCGGCTGTGTTCCAAATAACGACCCACCACACTGCGCACGCGAATGTTCTCGCTGATTTTCTTGATTCCGGGCTTGAGGCAGCAAATCCCGCGCACCAGCAAATCGATTTTGACGCCCGCCTGCGAGGCCTCATACAGCAATTGGATGATGTCCGGGTCCACCAAGGCATTGGTCTTCAAAATCAAATGAGCCTTGCGCCCGTTTTTCGCATGTTCGATCTCGCGTCGAATCAGCGCCTCGAAACGCGCCCGCAAGTTGACCGGTGCAACCAATAGCTTTTGATAATCCTGTTTCGTAGAGTAACCGGTTAAATAATTGAACAGGTCGGTGGCGTCGGTGCCGACAGCCTCATCGCACGTGAAGATACCGATGTCTTCGTAAATGCGCGAGCTGACAACGTTATAGTTACCCGTTGCCAGATGAATGTAACGGCGAATCCCTTCGCCTTCCTTGCGGATGACCATGCAAATCTTGCTGTGCGTCTTCAGCCCGACCAGGCCGTAAACGACATGCACACCTGCTTGTTCCAACATGCGTGCCCAGCCGATATTGCTTTCTTCATCGAAGCGCGCTTTCAGTTCGACCAGCACCGCGATCTGCTTGCCGCGCTCGGAGGCTTCGAGCAAGGCTTCTACAACGGGAGAGTTCTGTCCAACGCGGTACAACGTCTGTTTAATGGCCAGCACATTTGGGTCGCGCGCGGCAGCGTTTATAAAGTCAACAATGGGAGTGAACGAATCATACGGATGATGAAAGAGAATATTGTTTTGTCGGATGACTTCGAAAAGGTTGTCGGTTGATACGGCCTGCATAAGAATCTTTGGAACCACTGGATGATAAGGTGGATACTTCAGTCGATGCAATTCCACGCCATCGTAAATTTGAGCGAGGCTGCTCAATCCCAGTGGACTGTTCATCACAAACAAATCCGATGATTTGATTTCGAGATTGTCTGTGAGCAGGTCGCGGATTTCATCGGGCATGCTCTCGTAAATGGTAACTTGCACAACCGACCCGAACCTGCGGCGGCGGATGCTCTGTTGCATGGTCTCGAGTAAATCGTCCGCTTCGAGCTCCTGAATCTCAGTGTCGGCGTCGCGGATAACGCGGAAAGGATGAGCGGAAACCACTTCCATGCCGGGGAAGAGCAATCCCAAATTGGCAATGATGACTTGTTCGAGCCAAACGAAATAATGATGACTCGGTACGGTGCCATCTTTGCGAATGCCGCCCGAAGAGCGTTTGAGCGGCACCAAACGCGATAAGGTATCCGGCACTTTGAGACGTGCGAATTTTTCTTTCCCTTTGTGATCGCGAATCACAATCGCGAGGTTTAGACTCAAATTGGAGATATGCGGGAACGGATGGCCGGGATCGATGGCAAGCGGGGTCAGTATGGGATGAATGACTTCTCGAAAATAATTATCGGCGCGTTCTTTTTGGCTTTTGCTCAACCTGGAATATTCGAGAATGTGAATTCCCTCTTTCTTTAATTTTGGCAATAACTCGCGATGCAAACAGTGATGTGCCTGATCATATAGCTCGAGCGCAAGTTTTCGACAGGCGGCCAACACTTCGCGCGGAGTCAAACCATCAGGGCCGGGTTCAGCAATGAGCGCTTCCACTTGCTTGCGGATTCCGGACACGCGCACCATGTAGAGCTCGTCCATGTTGGAACCGAAGATGGAGAGGAATTTAATCCGTTCTAAAAGCGGGTTTTTTGGATCGCGTGCTTCCTCTAAAACACGCCGTTGAAATTCGAGCAAACCCAGCTCGCGGTTAATGAATAAAGAAGGTTCAGTTTCAACGAGGGGAGGGTTCGGGAGAGTCATCTTTTTGTGTCTTTGTACTTACTTTCCGTTTATTCCACGGAAACGGCTTTTCGGGAGTCGGGCGCCAAAACACGAGTAATTCGCCTTTGTCGTCGAGGTAGGCCGCGATCAAGTCGGTGTTGAGCTGCTCAAAGTAGTGGCGGGCAGGTTGAGGGTCGTACGAAGCGTCCTGTTCGCTATAATCGCCAACAATGTTTAGGAACGACTGTGCATCCTGGATTTCGCCCATCATGGCCTGATAGTCGTGCATGCGTTTGAGATTCCGTTTTGGAAAATCAGGCAAAAGCGGTTGGATGATCTCGACCATGTACCGGAATTTTTTGAAGGCCAATCGCAAACGATGAATGCTGGACGGCTGCGCCGCATCGATCTGACCGTAAAGCTGTGTCGCGCGCCCAAAAGCGAGGTCCACCACCTGAAGCAGTTCCACTTGCGTCTGATGTTTAGGCAGCCGCGCCGCCAGCCGTTCCTGTATTTTAGTCATGCGCTTGGAGAAACCGGCTAAATTAAAATCATTGACTTGTTTATGAGCCGCGCGCAGAAGGCTTTTTTCCTTTGACCGTAAGTATACTTGCAACGGCTGGAGTTCGGGGAGGTCCGAGGTGTTTTCAGAGACTTCGGCCAACATCACCTGGACATCGCGCAAGTCATCCAAATCGTCGATTTGATCTTTGAGCGCGCGCCGCGCTTTTTGTAAACGCGGTTGCGGCTCAAGGCTGCGCGCGATTTGAAGCGCGGCCAGCAAACGGCGGGCCGTCACGCGCAAGTCGTGAACAGCGGCTTCGGAAAATTCCATGCGACAATTTCTGATTTCATCGCTGTAGGTTTTCGAGCGTTCATCAAGGATTTGCAAAAAAAGCTGAGAGGCGTCCATTCTAATTCCTAGGAACAAGACTATTCTATCTCTAATTCCACATCGAAGATATTCTGAAACAAAGCGCGGCGTTTGGTGAGAGTCCATTTTTCGAGTATCAAGTCGCCCTTCGCGCGTGGAATCAAAATCCATTTTCCTTTTCTTTTTTCCAGTTTAGCGGAGCGAATGCGGCCTGTATGACTGGCGTCCATCGCATCGGCCAAACGCAACAAGGCCGCGAGTTTGATCATGATCTGACGGTCTTTTTGCGACATTTGTTTGAAGTTGCCATCATCGCTCGATGGATCGTCTTTGCGATGATAATAAACGATGTTGGCTACAATTGCCTGCTGGCGTTCGGTCAGCCCCATGAGGAAGTTGTGAGTCAAAATGTAATAGCCGTGTTTGTTGTGATCGATCGTATTGATGAAGTGGCCGATGTCATGTAACAACGCGGCAATTTCCAGCATAAGGCGATCCTCGCTTCCGAGTTTGTGCAGGTCGGTGGTTTGATCAAATAACTGCTTTGCCAAATCTGCGATCAATGTGCCGTGCTCCGCGTCGAACTGATACTTTTGACCGAGTCGCATGGCCGAAGCCCAAACCTGTTCCCGCCGCGGCAAACGCGGATGAAGAACCTGCGGAGCGATCTCCCAAAGAATCCCATCTTTGAGTCCGATGCCGGGCACGTGAACCGTTTTAACGCGCACAATGCGGGCGATGGTTTGCATCACCACGCAAGCGGGGAGAATCACATCAGCGCGATCAGGTCGAAGGTCCAGTTTTTTGATGCGTTCTTCAATGGTCAGTTTACTCAGCTTTTCGACCAGTTCATTCAATTCACTTAGCGTCACCAGCTGATCGTTGTTATGTTTGAATAATTTCGTGCGCAGTACGCCCATTTCTTCCGCATTGCCGCCGGTGCCGATGCATAAGTCTACAGAATTTTTGCCGATCTCGCGGTCGATGCGTTTGCGGGCCGCTTTGGCATATTCGCGCACAAGTTGTTCCATGGAGCCGTTCTTCGCATCCACTTCGCCAAAGCGACTCAACAACCGAACCGTGCCCATGTTATAGCTTTCTGTGGAGATTAGTTTTGCGCCCTCGGATGTGGTCACTTCCACGCTACCGCCGCCGATATCCACCAGCACGGCACGTTTGCCTTTTAAGTCAATAGCCTTACTCACGCCGAGATGAATCAGACGCGCCTCTTCTTCTCCGCCGATTACTTCCAAATTGATTTTGGTCCGCTGACGGATGCGATTGATCACCGCGCGGCTGTTGGAAGCTTCACGCATGGCACTGGTCGCGACCGCCCGCATGTGTGTAACAGCAAAATCATCTGCCACTTTGCGGAAGCGTAAAAACGCGTCAGTGGCGGCTTGAATGTTGCTCTCGCTGATTTTTCCATGTGTGAAAGCATCTCCTCCCAAACGAACCGGCAGGCGAATGTTATCCAACACTTCAACCTGCTCTTTGTCGTTGACTCGCCCAACTGCCATGCGGATGGCGTTCGATCCAACGTCAATTGCGGCAATGTTTTGCATAAGGCGAGTCTAACCTAATTTGAATATTCTGCAATAGGTTTTAGTTCCCCAGTGGCTACGAACAAAGTCCGTTCGCAGACATTCGTGGCGCGGTCTGCCACGCGTTCCAAGTTGTGCCCAACCCAAAGCATGTAGTTGGCGCATTCCATATTGGCAGGATCTTCCACGATAGAGTCGATCACTTCAAAGTAAATCTGTTGATACAACGCGTCGATCAATTTATCTTCCAGCGCGATTTGTTTGGCCGAAGCAATATCTATATTGACGAACGCGTCAAGCGAACGATCTAACATGTCCACAGCTTTTTGGGACATGTATTGCGCGTCCTTGAGCAGCTTTGGCATATTCAGGCCGCCTGAACGCAAATTGATCGTGGCGATTCCTTTAGCATAATCGCCGATGCGCTCCAGTTCCGCACATAGATCGAGAATAGCGGTCAGGAGACGCAAATCCCGCGCGGCAGGTTGCTGCATGGCAATGACCGCCAGAATCTTGGCTTCGATCTCGAAACGTTTCCGGTTGATGTTCTGATCCTTTTCCAGAATCAAGCGCGAACCGCTCATATCACAATTCTTCAGCGCAACAACAGCGTCCAAGATCGCTTGCGCTGCCATATGGCCCAGAGATAACAAATCCTGTCTGGCCTGTTGCAATTCGTGTTCGAAGTTGAGTCGAGGCATGTTGAATGTCAAAGAAGACTCGAATAAGCCGCGAGGAATAACCGGACGCAGCTTCGTAGGCAAAATATTAATCCTAGTTAGAAGCGAATCAGTCGCGTGTATCGTCGTAATAGTTGTGGCGTTTTTCATCCAGCGTAACAATTGTGAAAGCGCCAATCATGAGAATAGAAATGGCCATCGCGATGTCCATGCTTGCTCCTATATTTTATAAGATAAAGTGCAGTTGTTAACATCGTTGGAAAGAGGCGTTATATCCATTAAAGGTTAGAAAGCGTCCACGCCTTCCCAACGAGGCCGAGAGCGATATCCTTTGCGGATTTTTTCCAGAACCGGCATCGGCGTGCGCACCAGGCGATGACAGATGGCCGCAATGCGCGCGGCGGACGCGCCGTTGTTTTGAATGGGCATTAAACGCCGAAGCTCATCCAGATCCAGATACGTGTGTGTTTCCTTTTCCAGCGCCACGGCTACAAAGGTGCACGTGGACTGTTGCGTGATGACCACAGAGGCGTTTGCGATCATGTGGTTGACATTGCCGCGTTCCAAGACTAATGAGTTCGGATACAAGCTCTTGATCTCCTCGCGGGCGCGTTTTGCGTTTTCGGTCGGATGTAATTTGAAGATCAATTGACGACCCTGGCTAATCTCGCCGCATTTTTTGAGAAAAGTTCCTCGATCATCGCCGCGCAATGATTCACGGAAAGGTGTGGTAGCGACTAACACGTAATCGCGGTATGGGAAATTGTTGTTTAGATTTTCTCTGAGATTATCGAAGTTCGGGATGCCGGTGACTTCGACCTTTTCCGGTCGGACGCCCTTACGGATGAAATGTTGGCGATACCCCTCGGATGCCACACAAAAAATATCATATGCGTTGGAAAGCCCGGTCGTGGAAGTATTTGCCAGATAACGCGGCAGGAACTTCAGCGTACGTACCACACGATACATGCGTCGTTCGGGTTCCGTGATGCCTTCTTGCACGAGAATCGTCCGTTTGCCGCGGATATTTTTCTGAACCAACAAATCCGAGCAGGTGACGACCAAGTCGTAATCTCGTGCTGCGCCGCGTTCATCTGTGGGCAATTTGTGCTCGTTAAGATAGGCGCGGGTCTCTCTTTGATGACGTCCGCCGAGCACGGTGAAATCCAGCCAGCCCATCATAGCGGCGAACTCTTCGAGGCCATCGGCATAGTAAGGCGTGAAATAACAGTCGTATCGTCCCATCAAGTGCTGGGCGATTTTGTGCATTTGGGTGGTTTGATTCAGTGAACCGCAGATAAATAAAATATTTTCGGTCATATTTTCGTATTCTAGTGAATAAGGGTTAAGTCCATTCAAACAATAGGTTAAGGTTTGGTAAAGACATCAAAGAAACAATGAAGCTTTCGCAATGATCTTCCATTAACCCATTCTTAATTTGAATATAACCAAAACATAACCTGTCGTTCAAAACATCTTTATCCTTTATCTGTAGAATGTCGCGGATAGCAAATCCAAAAGGAGAAAAGATGAAATCAAATCGTTTGTATGTTATGTTTTCGGTGATCCTCATGCTGGCTTTTGTTTTGACCGCGTGTGGATCAACTTCAGCTAGTATGCCGAGCAGCACGGATGTTCCCGCTGCCACTAGCTCATCATCAAGTGCATCTTCAAGTTCGAGTTCCAGCACAGATTGGTCGAAAGCCACTTCCGCTACAGATGGCGGTGGCATGGACGCGTTGGTTGCCGCGGCCAAAGCCGAGGGGAATCTCACCGTCATCACTTTGCCGCGAGATTGGTGCGACTATGGCGACATGATGGATAATTTCACAGCCAAGTATGGAATCAAGATTCAGGATGTCAACCCCGATGGTGGTTCTGCGGATGAAGTTCAGGCCATCAAAGACAACATGCAGAATAAAGGCCCGCAGGCACCTGATGTCATTGATGTCGGCCCAGCTTACGGCCCGCTGGCTTCGGGTCAAAATCCATCCGGCCCCAATCTATTGGCCCCTTACAAAGTCAGCACATGGGACACGATCAAGGGATCCAAAGATGACAGTGGCCTTTACTATGTAGATTACTATGGTATTTTGAGCTTTGAGGTAAACACAGACGTGGTCAAGAATGTACCGCAGACCTGGTCTGATTTACTGAAACCTGATTACAAGGGACAAATCGCTCTGCCCGGTGATCCACGCGCCTCAAACGAAGCAGCCCAAACTGTTTATGCGGCTGCAATCAACAATGGCGGCACGCTCGATAACGTACAACCCGGCCTCGATTTCTTCAAGCAAATGAATGCAGCTGGTAACCTACTGCCGTTGATTGCCGACTCCGGGGTCATCGCGAAAGGCGAAGCCCCGATCTCTGTTCATTGGAATTATCTTGCCCTGGCTGATCAGCAGAGCTTCAAAGGCAATCCAAACATCAAAGTGGTGTATCCAACCGGGACTGCCTGGGG
>DATKNJ010000350.1:0-20151 GCA_035541395.1 Anaerolineales bacterium | reverse complement strand
GAACTGGAATTCCAGCTTAAGCTCAAACTAAGAGGCTGGTTCACATCACCATCAAGCGGATTGGATTTATTGAAGGAAGTCGGCGGATTTGGAACAGTTGCAAACGACCAGAATGACGTTGAAGACCCATCGGCATAGGTTGTGCCACTGGAATTGACCGCACGGACTTGCCAATAGTAAGTAGTAGCTGGCGAGAGTCCACTCAACAATACGCTTGTGGATGAACCATTGCTTATCCAATTCGAACAGGCATTGTCATTGCTTGTGTCATAACAATATTCGTACGAACCGGCTCCTGTGCTTGTTCCCCAACTCAATGACGTATTTAGAGACTGATTAATCGCCCCATTACTTGGTGTAGTTTTGCCAAAATCCCCAGGCGGAGGCGGATTAATAGTAAAGGTTAACGAATTGGAGACGCCTCCTCCCGGCGAGGGATTAAACACCGTTATATTGGCTGTACCAACAGTTGAAATATCAGATGCAGAAATAGTAGCCGTCAACTGTGTACCACTGACGTATGTTGTAGGTCGATCGGAATTATTCCAACGGACTACAGAACTGCTGATGAAATTAGTGCCATTCACAGTTAATGTGAAGTCAGAACCGCCGGCAAAAACCGAAGTTGGATTAAGGCTCGTCAATCCCGGGATCGGATTGGGAGGAGTCAGAATAATGTCCCCGCCATTTGGAATGGCATTGTAATAAATTACACTGTCACTCCCCTCGATAACAGGAGTGAATGTTTGGATCGAATTTCCTTGCTGAACGTAGACTTGTGTCCATGAAGAAGGGACTGTGCTCCGCATGGTAAGGGGAACGTTATAAATGGATGTCGGCAGGGAGGCGTCCATCACAATCTGCAAACGAATTTCAGAGGATGTATCTGTGATCACCTGCACCGTAGAGTTCATCCGCTCTTTCATATAACGGGCTATATTACTAAACGTATCAATCCAATAGTTTTGTTGTATACCCTGAATATAATCTAGAACACTTCCGAAGGGAGTTGCGTCATCGATTTTATGAAAATGAATGTCTAGCCAGCCATGGCGTAGAGTCGCTAAATTGAGGTTATTTTGAAAAGATAGATTACTGGAATCTATGCCATCTCCACTCATGCTACCAACATCGTAAAAGTTAACTGGACTCCAAGAGCCGAACTGATCCTGACCTGTCTGATAATAATTGAGATATGCCCCCTCATCTGCATACCCGCCTCTCGCCGCAACATAGTATTCTGCTGCTATAGCTTGAACAGTACTGTTCGAACTAGTATTGGGGTAGGCCAAGGCAATTGCGGATTGGCCGGGAACATTCTGGTTAATATCAATCTGTGACTGAGAAAGTTCATATTGCACCTGATCGTCCGTAAGAGTGGTCAAATCCTGGTGAGTTACTGTATGGCTCTCAATCTTATGGCCTTGAGCAGCGACTGTTCGCCATGTAGACCATGAAACATGACCATTAATCCAATCGGGGTCAGTGATGACGAAGAAAGTTCCCTTCCACCCACGAGCATTTAGAAATGCTACGCCTACACTCACCTGAGTTGTATATCCATCATCAAAAGTAAACGAAAGTGCGCCGGGTTTATTTCCTTGAAAGTAAGTGATCGTATGAGAAGTCGGCTGTTGCGCACGCACAGAATATACATTGGCACTGCCAAAGGCGGAAAAATATATAGCCAACAATACTATTGCATATAAAGCTTTGTGCGGTAATGTAGTTCTATTCTTTGTGTGCATATAATAGTCCCGAAAAGTATGCCTTTGACTTTTTATCGAACGGAAAAAAGTCGGTTACGACACATGATAAATTAAAAGTTTCCTAACCAAGTACTCGACTCTACTACCATTGGTTGATTATGAAGGTTTTATTAATTTTAAAACATGACGATTGCATAACAAAAACATTGCAATAAATATTACGTCCTTTCTCTACCGGGAAGCTCGGAGTCCCTCTTCCTCACTAAAGGCCTATTCCTTCTAAACGGTACACTGATTAGAATGACGGTCAAAATAATGACCACGCCAAAAACACACGTCGGCCCAACTTTTCGTTTGGAAAATGCGAAATGAGTACTCCAGTACAACTTTAGTTTCGCTAATTGGCTTTATTCATTGAGAACCTTGATCTGTTCCTCTTTCATGCCTTCCACGATAGGAAGATCGCTTTGTTCGGCAAAATGCTCCTTCCCATGAAAATCAATCAGGTGACCGGACTTGCTTGCCTTGGTCTCAAGGTAAAAGCGATTATATTGATTCGGTTCCATAATATGTGGAATACGCCCATTGACTTTGATACCATAATGCGTAAGCTGTTCGATCTTCTTTGGATTGTTCGTCATCAAACGCACGGATTGAATCTTTAGCGACATCAACATGTGCGCGGCCACCGCGTAGTCGCGTTCGTCATCGCGAAAGCCCAAAGCCAAATTGGCTTCCACTGTATCGAGTCCCTGATCCTGCAAACTATAGGCGCGTATCTTGTTTGCCAGGCCAATCCCGCGTCCTTCCTGGCGCAGATATAGCAACACACCGCGTTCCATCTGGCCGATCTTCTTTAGCGCGGCTTCCAACTGGTCGCGGCAATCGCAGCGCAAGGAACCGATCACATCACCGGTCAAACATTCCGAATGCAAACGAACGGGCACATCTTCCGCGCCAAGAACATTTCCGCGCGTGATGGCAATATGATCTTTTCCATCGCGGTTGTTCTCAAAAGCCACAATATGAAAATCTCCAAAACGCGAAGGCAATTCAGCCAGTGCTACAACTCGCACACAAACATGATCCGGGCCTAGCCCATCGCATTGATGATTTTTGCCTTGCTCAATCAATAATTGAAATTGCTCATGCATCTTTGTTATCATTGGATTTCTCTCCTATTCTGTAATGCAATAACACCCCTTCATCATCCCATCTTTCAACATTAACTAAACTCAATGGGATTGCTTCGCCTTGCGCCAGACCCAAACCTGCCGCGGCCGTAGGAGCGGATTCGCCCCCGAAGATTATCGGCGCCACATATGCGGTCAGTTCATCCACCAACCCAAGATTCAACAACTCGAAATTGAGCGTTCCACCGCCCTCCACCATCAAACGGCGGACGCCGAGAGTATAAAGTTTGCCCAACGCTTGTTTTAAGTCTACACGCGAATCGCCCAACATAAACACTTCAACTCCATAGTTTTGAAGAAGCTTTAGTTGGTCATTGGACGTTTGGGAGGTTGTGAATATTACAATCCGGGCGGAGCCAACGGTCAGAAAATTGGAATCAGCCCGCAGGTCCGCGCGAGATACGATGCCCACTTTCATCGGATTCGATGATAAGCCGCGCGCCACACGTTCCATCCGTAAAGATTCGGATTTAACCGTCAGTTTTGGATCATCGCCCAATAGCGTATGTCCGCCCACCATCACCGCGTCGGCTTCGGCGCGCAGACGATCCACGCGCTCTTTATCACGCCGCGAAGAGATGGTCGAGCCCTTGCGCTCGAACGTATCCAGCTTGCCATCGGCGGTCATCGCAACGTTGATAAAAACGTGCGGGCGATTCATGGGCAAAGTATCCCACAAGTCGCCCGCACGCGCAGGACTGTTTATTGTGTATTAATCTCTCACTTGAAGAATTCGCACAACAACGCGTTGACTTCGTTGGCGCGGTCGTGTTGAACCCAATGCGTGGCATCTTCAAAAAAGACGAGTTTACCGTCATCGCAATAATCAATGCTGGGGCGCGCCATCCAGCGCGCCAACGCGACATCCTTCACACCCCACATCATCAGTGTTGGAATGTGAACGCGCATATCGCCGGAAGACGCGCGCTGGAAACGAGCCGCGGCGCGATACCAATTGATCATGCTGGTCAACGCGCCGGGTTGACTCCAGGCTTTGCGATATTCGTCGTAATCTGCCGCGCTGAACGTATCGCCGCGTCCGCTGGCGCCAAATAGGTTGATCAAACCCGCGCAATGATTCATGCCAAGCATTAATTCCGGCAGCCGCGGGATTTGGAAAAAGCCGATATACCAGGATTTCAACATTTGGCGCGGATCGCGGCGCAGTGTTTTGACCAACACACTTGGATGCGGCATATTCAGAATCGCAAGCTTGTGGAATCGTTCCGGCTTCTCAATCGCCAGTGCCCACGCGACCGCCGCGCCCCAATCATGCCCGGCCAAATACACTTTGTCATAGCCCAATGCATTCATCAAACCGAGCATATCCGCAGTGAGCTCTTGCATTGCATAAGCGTTTATGCCGCGCGGTTTTTCACTTAAGTTGTATCCACGCTGATCCGGGGCGATTACGCGATAACCCGCCTCGGCCAACACCGGAATTTGTTTTCTCCAGCCATAATAAAACTCGGGGAAGCCATGCAACAAAAGAAGCGGTTTTCCATCTTTCGGTCCGGCCTGCATCACATGCAAGCGGATGCCATTGGTCTCGATATAAGACTCTTCCAAAATCATCTATTCCTTGAGAACCGGGATGGATTGCATCGAAGTCAGCAAAATGCACCCGGGAGCGCTCTATTCTACCTAACAAATATGAATTCGGGATAAGCAAATGAAAGCTAGTAAGAACCCTTGAAATATTCCTGAATCAAATCCGAGAAATCGGTGGAACTTTCCTGGCGCATGATGGCGAAGAAACCAGCCGCTGTCGCGCGACCGCGGCCATACGTGGCAGCATACTTTTTGAGTCCGCGGAAGAACGCTTCGTCGCCGATACGAGTGCGCAAATCCTCCAAAAAAGTCGCGCCGTTCAAATAGACCGAATTTACATAAGCGCGAAATGTCGTCACATCGTAAATCGAATTGTCCACGTAACCGCTCGGCCCAAAATAATTGACGCGGAAGCCCCACCACCAATCGCCGTAATTTGGATAATCATATTCGTAGAAAATACGCTCACTGTACACCGCAAACGCTTCATCCAGCCACGGATCGAGCGCCTGGTCATCGCCCACCAACCCAAACCACCATTGATGTGCGATCTCATGTACGCCGATATCGATCATGTTGCTCTTGGCCGAGCCGCCGTATTGATCATAAAAATTCGAGGAGAGGAACACCAACCCATCATATTCCTGTCCATCCGGCACATCGGTTTGCACCACACTGAGATTGTCGTACGGATATGGCGCGAACTTGGCCGAGAAGAGACCCACTGCCTGTACCGCGGCTTGCAACATACCATTCGCCGCGCCGTCGTATCCATCGAAATAATAGCAGCGAATCACAGTAGACCCAACGGCTGATTGCACAAACTGAAAGTGATCGCTGGCCGACAGGACAAACGTGCGCGCGCCATAGAGACGATAACGCGTCCACTCACCATTGGCTTCAGCGGGCGCGCTGGCCGCGACCACAATGCTCGGATCGTTCACTTTGAGATTGATTTCAAAATCGGAAGAGTCATACACGAGGTGTTCGCCGAATGCGCCCGGATCGTGCAGAACCCATCCGCCATCGAACGGCACAACAAACGGATACCAATCGGTGAGATTCGTTTGATTGCTGAGATAACCAAACGTACCTTTGTATTGTTTCGGCGGAATGTAAATCGTGAAGTTAAGGGCCAGGGTTGTGGCCGCGTCCGGCTGAAGAGATTGTGGAAGCGTAACACTCAAACGCTGTCCAAGCAGACTGTAAGAGTCCAGCGCAACATTATCCTGACTTAACGAGTTTAACTGAAACGCACTTTGCCAGAGATTCGGTTCCACAGCCATCACGATCTCTGTCAAGGTCTGATTGGTTGTATTAAAGTAGCGAATCGTTTCGTCCGCAGTCAATGTGTGACCCGCGTAATCCAAGGTGGCATAAAAAATATATTGCGTGCGATGAGAAACATTCGGTGCTGAAGTTGGTTGATCCGCGGGAGGCGCGTTGGTAGCAGTCGGTGGTAGAGGCGTGAACGTGAACGTTGGCAGCGGCGTATCGGTTAACGCTACAGTGGCAGTAGGAAGAGGAATCGGCGTATCGCTTGGGAGTGATGGCTGGAATGGCGTTGGCGTGGGGCTGGAGTTCGGATCAACGGTCACCAGATTGATGGGCGCGGGAGGCGGAAGTGTCACCGGCGCGGGAGTGGCACAGGAGGAAAATAACGTCGAAATTAAAATGCAAAACGCGATTCGAAGTGATGAGGCGGCAGCGCGCGGACGAGACATATCAATACACGTTTTGGAAATAATGGAGAACGAGGTCTGAATAATTCGTTTTGGTATGTTCGTTCAAAATGCGGAAGAAATCAGAGGATGTGGCAATCTTACCCTTTTCCTGTTTGAGATAGTCCTGAAGAAAAGCGAAGAAGACATCGTCGCCGATGCGATGGCGCAAATCCTCGAGGAAGTGCGCGCCGCGGAAATAGACCGCGTTGGTATAAGGGCGGAAACCGCCACCCGAATAGATGGGGATATCCACAAAACCCTGCGGTTGATAAAAGTCCACACGGTACGCCCACCATTCGGGCACAAGATTTGGATAGATGCTTTCGTAGAAAACGCGCTCACTATATGTAGCTAAGGCTTCGTCCAGCCAGGGCTGCTCAGCCTGGTCACTGGCGACCTGCTCGAACCACCATTGATGCGCGGTCTCGTGCGCGGTAACGGTGATCAGATAATTAACCGGTGAGCTGGCGCTATTATAAAGATTGTAAAAATCGCGGCTCAAATAAAAGAACGCCGAATATTCCATACCATCATTGAAATCGCCCATCACTGCCGAAAGAGTCTTATGCGGATATGGGCCATAATGTTGAGTGTAAACCTGTATGGCCTGGATAGTTGTGGTCAACACGGCCTGGCCGCTATTCTTTGAAAGAGGGAAATAATAACTGTACACAGTGATATCGCCGATCTGCTGGCTGGCGACTTGAAAATCGGGACTGATCGACATCACAAAGGCGCGGCCAGCGGTCAACGTGTAACGCGTCGAATCGCCGTTCGGCGAAGCCTCGCCACTGGAAGCTACAACCGGCGCGTGCCCGGGATCGGCAAATTTGAGATCGACTTCATAATCCGCAGCGTCATAGACAAGGTTTTCACCGTAGTACCACGGATCGTGCAATACCCAATTGCCATTGATGAATGGAACCACGAACGGATACCAGTTCGTGAGATTCATCTGCTCTTTGGTATATCCAAAAATGCGCGGCCGCGAAACACTGGGATCCACCTGCTCAGCGAAAGGCAAAGCCAGTGAATATTGAATCGAAAGCTTGACAATCTGATCCGGGCCAAGTGGAGCGGGCAGAGTCAGATCCATGCGTTGGGGGCTGATCGTAAACGCTGTGGTCGGCGTGTCATTGATCGCGACAGAACTCAATGTGAAGCAATTCGCCCATAAATTCGGGACAACTGCCAACACCAGACTCGTCAATGCCTGGCCGGTGCGATTGGGATATACAATCGTTTCGTCAACTGTAACATTATGCGCGGCATAATCAATGGTGGTATTGAGGACATAAGTCGCGCGCTCCAAAACAGGCACCGGTGTAGCAGAAGCCATTGGCGAGGGAACCAACGAAGGAAGGTCTGTGGGAATCAAAGTCGGAAGAGGAGTCGACGTTGAAGTTGGTGGAGCGGCAAAAGTTGAACAGGAGGTAAGCAAGGCAAAAAGCAAAATATAAAATACGCTTTGCTTCATCAATCGATTTAAAAACATTCGTGCCTCAATCAGTATATGAAGTATTGTCAAAGACAACGAGCATTCCCGCCGATTATAAGCCTGTGGTAACCGATGGCGCAGAAGGCTTAACAAAATTTTATCTTATTAAAAAAAACTCCCGCAAGAAATTGCGGGAGGCAAATACATCTAAAAACTTATCCGCCCATGGCTTTTTTAAAGGCAGCCAAGGAGGTGTTGAGGCCGGTCTTCAACTGATTCTTGACCATCTCTTCCATGCCCATGGCCATGACCACCGTATCCATTTGGATGGTCAGCTTGGTCCCGTTTCCTTCCGGCTCGAGGAGGTAAGTATTGGTCACATCGGAGGCGGGCGGCTTGGCAATGGTCTTGACCGCGAACTTCTTGTTCGGTTCCAGCGCGACCACTTCGTTTTCGCTATCAAATGTGCGGCCCGCGACAGCGGTCTTGATAATGTAACGAAGCCCAACCTGGACAGGCCCCGGCACTTCCACGCCGGTGACGTATTCGCTCAACTTCTTTTGATTTTCCAGATTGGTGATGAACTCAAACACTTGGGCGACGGGTTTATTAAGGCTAATGCTGCTTTC
Organism: Anaerolineales bacterium; assembly: GCA_035541395.1. Lineage (GTDB taxonomy): Bacteria > Chloroflexota > Anaerolineae > Anaerolineales > Villigracilaceae > JACPVF01. The sequence continues at coordinate 11,907 of DATKNJ010000350.1, read as the reverse complement.
GATAATTGTCATTTGATTCTCCTTTTTGAGTTGGCTAAATCCATTATATAACGCGGCTTCTCCGAGGTAAGTAGTAAAAAGGTCTTGGTTGAGGCGCCAAATTGAAAGACGGAAACAGCCTAATGGTCCGAACAGGGATTCGAAACTTCCGAATAGTCGTAGATGTGAGGGATTGGAGAATCGTAACTAATATCCTTGAGAAGCGGATAGTCTGTGCCAAGATAAGCATTGAAGATGACTCGAAACGTGTTGACCGGCGAAATGCTCGAATACAACTGATCGGTATGGCCGGGCATGTAATAGGCATTCAGGATTTTGAACTGATCGCTGCCATTGGTAAACAAGGGACCAGTGTCGGTTTGCAAAATGATCACCAACGGCCGTGACGATTCGCGGATCAAGGTTGTAATGGATTTCTCCAGCATTTGATCGACAAACGGAACCTGACCCTGATAGCCGCGCACATATTCATTGAATGTGTAAAGACGATCTCGATTCAGAAAAGTGGCCGGGTCGATCGGCGTTCCATTCGCGTCAAAGACAAATGGCTCATGCGGCGAGATGATATGCACAAACACAAACTTTGGACCGGGCATATGCGCCAATCGACTCATGCTGTTGAATTCCAGCATGGTGCGTTCGCGATAGCGCTCGCCATCGATCTGATCAAGATTGAGGATTCCAAAATCTTCCAGATGGCGGGCAGGCGTGGTTCGCAACAACAAGTCTTCAAAATTCGTCATGCCGGATAACAACGGCGAAGGGCTGATGTAAACATCAGAGTTGTCCAATTCGCTCCAGGCAAAACCGGTTGCGAAGGCGACAGTTTTATAACCGACCTGTTTCAATGCTCCGCTGACTGCACTATATCGAATCGCGTCCCAAATTGGGCCTTGATCCACGCTCTTGGGCGAAAAAGCCGGACCGAGATTCTGTAGGTAATCCATGTTGAGCGCCGAGCCAAGCGAAAGCTCTGACATTGCATAATTGCTTTGGCTGCAACCTGCCACATAAAACCCATTGTTCGTCAGGAACTGCATAAAAGAGCTGACATCGATATGGAACGACTGTTGAAGATAATCGACGCGTCCATAATCTTCCGGCATGATGTAATAAACATCCGGTAAGGCCTGGTCTTGTGGAATTCTCAAATCGGCAATAGGAGCGGGCGATGACTTCGTTGGAGGCGAAGAATTTGCAATCGAAAATTGAACAATTTGAACGATCGGATAAAGCATCAATCCCAACGAGATCACATTTAACGTCAGCGCGGCGGATTGAAAATGCAGCTTGTGCAGGCCCGCGAGGACAAAAGCAAATACGATCAACGCAAACCAAATTGCCAGCATCCAAATCATGAGATCAGGATTTTTCCATTTGGCCGAGATCAAGTCATAGACGTGGCCGTACAGGAAAAATAGAAACACCAATGCACCGGCAGCAAATGCAGCGCGATGCCAATCGCGATAAAAAATTCGCAGCAGAAACAGCAACACCAGCGCGATGACCAACGAGAGAATCGTTGGCCGAATGCCCGCCACATATTTTGCCTGACCCAAATTGAAGGAAAGCAACGCCGCGATGGGATACGCCGCGAGGAAGAACGGATACCAGGGAATCGAAAGCCATTTTTTCATTTTTTGTGAAGGCACATTGTATCAGGATTGCGCATCCCATGGATTACACCCTAGAACAGAAACAATGGATAGTTTATCCGCGAGAAGGAGGCAGTACCTCACGGCTGGGGTGAGGCATTTCCCTGTAGCGGTGCGGCACACGTATCCAATCAATTCCCAAAGAGACGAAATAAAACAGCGATGTCAGACTCACAATGTAAAAACTGGCTGGCCAGCGGCCGATAAAAGCCAGAATCAAGCCTCCAAGTGTGGAGAGCAGACCAAAAAGTATGGAGAGTAAGATGGCAAGTAATGGTCGGTGCGTCAGATGCTCGGCAGCGGCGGCTGGTACGACCAGCAACGCAAAGACCAGCAATACTCCGACCACTTTGACCGCTTCCGACACACCCAGGCCCAACAGCACAAGGAATATCATAGAAAGAGCGCGAACGGGAACTCCACGTGTTTGAGCGACTTCCGGCTGGATAGACGCAAATAACAACGGGCGGAAGACAATCACGAGAACAACCATCGTGAGCAAGCCGCTAATCAGCGTAACCAGCACGTCAGTGTGTGTCACACTGAGAATGGAGCCGAACAATATATTAACAACCCCTGTGGCGCTCCGTGTATAGATGCTTACAAACAGGATGCCTAAACCAAGTATAAAAGAAAGCACCATACCAACTTCGAGATCCCGGCCGCGCAGTCGGTCTCCCAGCGCACCCATCCCAAGGGCGGCAATAATGGTGAAGATGAAGATACCGGTCAGTGAACTGGCACCCACCAAAGCTGCACCAGTCGCCCCTGCAAATCCAACATGCGAAAGTGCTTCGCACGCAAATGCCTGGCCGCGGAGCACCACAAAATAACCAATAAAGCCCGAGAAAATGGCTACCAGAGCTCCAGCTAGAAATGCATTCTGCACAAAGGCGTGACGCAAAATATCAAGCATGGCGTTCGCTCCCAAATGCAATCTCAACTCTCTTTAAGCCGCGCTTCGATAATAATCGTACCGGCAGATAAACCCCGAACGAAAAGGCCGTAATGAAGAAGCTCACAGGCCATGAACTGTTTGCCCCTAACAGAATCCCAAGCCATGTGTAAGCAAGCCCGAGGATAACCGCCAGCGAGATCACCTGCATAGGCTGGTGAAGCAGGCGTAAGGCCGTCGCGGGCGGACCAATCAGAAGTGCAAAGATCAAAAGAATCCCAACAACTTGTGTAGTGATTGAAATAGTGATCGCAACCAGAACCAAGAAGAAACCGCCAAGGAAAGTCACCGGCACTCCGCGTGTCTCGGCCAATTCCGGGTCAAATGAACTAAAGAGTAGGGGACGGCTAATGGCAGCCAGGCAAGCTAACACGCCTAGTCCAGAGAGAGCCGTAAGCAGCACATCACTTCGGCTGATCCCAACGACCGTCCCAAATAGAATGCTGTAGGCCCGTTCCGCATATCCATGATATAGAGACAGGAAGAGAACGCCAAACCCCAAAGCCAATATCATAATTACGCCCGTGGCGATATCTCGTTCGCGAATGTCCCGACCAAGGAGAGAAATGGCAAGGCTGGCAATGACCGTAAAGGTCATCAACCCATAGACAGGCGGGACTCCAACCAGAACGGCACCCGCAGCGCCCGCGAAGCCAATGGTGGACAGCGCGTGCCCGGCAAAACTCAAACCGCGCACAACCAGAAAATACCCCAACACTGCGGCCACAACAGCGACCACGCTGCCAGCCAGGAAAGCGTTTTGGATGAAAGGATAGGAAAAGATCTCAAACAATTCAAGAAACCATTCTGGCAGGAACCGCGTTATATCTCAGCGCCGACAACGAAGTAACGCCCCAGCGTATGAACCACTTCGACCGGAGACCTATAGAGTTGGGTGAGCGTGGCACTTGTGATCACTTCGTCTGGCGCGCCGATGGCGGCATGGCCATGCGCGATGAATAACACGCGATCCGTAGCTTGCAGGAGTGGATTGATATCGTGCGATACCAACAGTACGGTGACACCGCGCGTGCGGCAGACTTTGTCCATTAGAGCAACAGTCTCCTTCTGGTAAGCCAGATCGAGATCGGCCAGCGGCTCGTCGAGAAGCAACAGATGTGGGTCAGTCAACAGGGCCTGGGCGATCAGCAAACGTTTTTGTTCGCCACCCGATAATTGTTCAAAGGGCGCCTCAGCTAATTCCAACGCGTCGACTTCCTTCAAGGCCCGGTCGATCTTTTCGCGCCGGCTACGGCTTGGTAGTCCAATGCCCCAACGATGTCCATCCAAGCCAAAGGCCACCAGATCGCGGCCGCGCAGGCCAAATTCAGCGTCCATGTCTCGGTGCTGCGGGATGTAACCAATCTCCCGCTGACCGCGCCGCGGCGAGGCCCCCAACACCTGAACCCGACCGGAAGTTGGCTGAACCAACCCAAGCAGGACTTTTAACAAAGTCGTCTTTCCAGCTCCGTTCGGGCCCAGGATGACGATAAACTCACCGGCTTCGATGGAAAGATTGATGTTTTGCAAGATGGACGCGTCGCCCAGATGAACATCTACCTCTTCAAGACAGACAATGGATTCCGGCATAGACGTTTCCTTCAACTGATTCCGCCTAACCACCCAGGGCTTGCTCAAGCGCATCCAACTGGCCCTGCATCCAACTTTGGTAGGTTTTACCAATCGGCATGGTCTCCGAGACAGGCACAATGGGTATATTGTTCTGCTTGGCCTCGTTCTCCAGGTTTGTGGTAATAGGGGTTATGGTTTGGACATTGTAGATCAACACCTTGATCTGTTTCATAGTGACTTCGTTGTTCGCAGTGACCACAGTATCTGCTGGCGGGTCGTTCCCCTCTGCAATCGCCTTTTGGAATTCAAGCGGCGTCAAAACATTCAGCCCAGTCGGTCCCGTTTGATAGAGGAAGATCGTTTCCGTTAGACCAACAGGCGTTCCGCCAAACTTGGTCTTGATATCGTCAATCTTTTGCTGGATTGGATCCAACGACTTCAGGAACGTAGCCAGCGCCGCGTCGTAGTCAGCTGTATGAGCGGCGTCAAGCTTCTTTAAATCGGCAGTAATGGCCTTGGCAACATCTTGAATGTTATCAATGCCATACCACAAGTGCGGATTATCCGTCAGCTTATGACTGGCAACGTCGGCAGCGATCACAACCAGCCGGTCCGGGTTGGGCGAAGCGGAGAGAAGCTTATCCATCCATGGATCGTAGTCGTCTCCGTTCTCGATCACAAGTTGAGCCTCGCTGACAGATTTGCCATCCTGAACGGTCGATTCATAATCGTGTGGATCCACGTTCGGGTCCGAGAGAATACTGGTGACCGATATATGACCGGCTCCAAGCTGTTGCGCAATGTCCCCATAGAAATTTTCTGTTGCAACGACAGAAAGCCCTGTGGATGCCCCGGAACTGCTTGAGGGTGATCCAGCCGTTCCAGCACAGGCGCTGAGAATCAACGCAGCGCAGAGAGTCGTAAGGGTTAGATACCAGATGCCGAAGCTTTTGTTACTTTTCATTTTTATTCTCCTGTCAATAGACAATACAAATAGATAGCGGGATCGAATGAGTCCGCTTTTACACGGGAATAATGATTTTTAAGCGGCAGACTCGCCGTTTTAGTCGGCAGTCCGCCTCAAATTAGGGAAGATACGTGAGTGTGTGATACGTCACTGAGCCGATCATCAACAAAGCGATCACACCCGCGGTGACCGGCATGATCGGTTTGGCTTTTGGTTCTTTTTTGCCAGAGGCTTGCGCCTCTTTGCGCGCTTCCAACTGCTTTCCGTTAAGAACGACGCCGGTCGAAGCAGCAACCGGGATGGCGGCACAAAATACACACATAAGAGAATCTCCTTTGGAAACTACCGACAATCTTTACACAGACCGAAAAGTTGCAACCAATGTTCCGTGATCTGATAACCTGTCTTGCGGCTCACGGATTGAATAAAACCGTCCAGGTCATCGCCTTCGAAAAAGGTCGCCTGACCGCAGTTCTGGCACAGCAATAAATGTTGATGACCTTCACGCGCTGAAATAAAGGCCTGGCATCCCTGCGGCTGATGAACGCGCTGGATGAGGCGAAGCTCTTCCAATTTCTCCAACGTGCGATAGACCGTGACCAAGCCCAGCGCGGGATATTGTTCGCGCGCCTGATCGAAGACTTCCACAGGGGTGAGGGCACGCGTGCTGACCGCGACCGTATCAACGACGGCGCGGCGCGCATCCGTCAGGCGATAACCGTTATCTTGCAATTGCGTAAGCCAGAGTTGAGTATCCATTTGACCTAAATGATATTGAAAATCATTTTCAATTATAATGATATTTTGAAAATCGTCAAGGGCTACTGCGGCGGCAAACTGTGCAGGAAACTCACCGCTTCTTCCACGGTGGCGATCTTCACAACTTGAATGGTTTTGGCAACCGAAACCGCATCGGCGTAATTCTCCACTGGACACAAGAAATACTTCGCGCCTACCGCTTCGGCCGCGAAGACTTTCTGTTTCACCCCCCCGATCGGACCAACCGTACCATCCAAATTGATCGTTCCGGTGCCAGCAATCTTTTGTCCTCCGGTGAGATCGTCCACCGAGAGCGCGTTGTAAACTGTCAACGTAAAAATCAAACCGGCCGATGGTCCGCCTTCGATCTTCTGTGTTTGAATCGAAACCGGGAAAGGCGGATTGAAGTCAAGACCCGCCGACTGAATGGCAATCCCAATTTTTGGAGAATCATTCGACGACGCGGGAGGCATTAGCGGCACAGTGACAGTAAGTTCGCTCCCGCCGCGTTGAATCTGCAACCGCACCGAAGCATTTGGCGCCTGCGCCTGAACCTGCTTGACCAGATCGTCAGTCGTTTGAATCGGCGTTCCGTTCAATGCAGTGATCACATCCCCGCTCTGCAAAATACCATTCGCATGACTCTCCGGCAGAATATCCGAGACTTCCACGCCCTTGCCGACCAGCGTGCCCGGATAGCCCGCCAAACGCAAGCCGACTGCGATGGCAGTTGCTTCGCTATCATCCAACATTTGATAATTCTGCTTCGCTTGCTGCTGCGGCGTCGTATTTTGTGGAACGACCGTTTCAGGCGGGACGATTCGAATAGCCGGATTCACCTGAGCCAGTACCCATTCCCCGGCCGTGATCGGTGCTTCAGATATGACTGTAACCAAATAAAAACTGCCGGAATGTTGATGACGATATTGAGCCGGAACATTCACCATGGACTCAACCGGCAGCGACACGCCCGGAGCCTCAAGGCCATCATTGGTCAACAAGAGAATCGAACTGGACAACAACAAACACAAAAAAAGAAAGACCGCGCCTGCCGCGCGCAAAAATTCAAACTTGTTTCTCGTGCGAGATATTGACTCACGCGATGGAAGCCTCAAGCCATCCAGAAGCAGAAGCACTAAAAGAAAAGTGATCACACCGGTCTGGAGACTGAAACGAGAATGCTGGGACAAGAGAAAGATTCCCCAGCCCGTCAGTACCGCACAAACAACAAAGCCAAGATATCGTAACAGGCGGTTGACTAATTCTGAGGGGAGAAGGCCACGTAGAGCTACTCTCATCAAACGAGCGCCATCCATTGGAAATGCAGGAATGAGATTGACGATGAACATCCAGGCATTGAAACCGCCAACCAGAATCACAATGACTCCGACAAAATCATTGACCTGCGCATTCCAAAGCAGATAGGCCAAGCCGCCGAACAGCAAATTGAAAACCAAGCCGGCACCCGCGGCCAAAGTTTCATGCCAAACAGAAGTCGCTTCAGACCAACTCTGTGCCGCATCGCCAAAGACAAAAAGCTCTACTTCGAACGGTATTTTTGTACACGTTAAATGAGCAACCCAGAGATGTGCCAGCACGTGAGCTACGACAGAAGCCAAAAGCAGGATGACGATGATTGGGATCGCGATCAGCGTTTCGGTTTTAGTTAAAGTCCCACCGATGACCGGCAAATAATATGTCACGATGGCCCATATAGCCCCGGCCGCGATGATCAACCAGGCAAAACCAAATTTGATTTTAGGAAAATTTCCCTGCACTTGAGGTTTATCCGTTAAAGAAGTTGCTGGTTGCATATTTACTCCAAACGCTAAAACGAGTTTAAAAGAACCATTCTTATGGAAGCCAGTGTGGTGAGAATCCAGTTGCCAAGGTACGCGGCTGATCAAAGCCCGGCATCCACAACGCGATCTGAGTTTGAGGCGGGCCACCCAGTTTCAACTCTTCAAATACCAACGCATTTCCCCACGGATCCCAATGTGGGCTCTGGAAAATCATATTCGCCTGGTCGACGATCATTTGCCCGGCTTGCATATCCGGATTGACCAACCACAAAGCTTCTGCTGCGCTGTTGGCAGAAGGTCGCAAACCGATCAACACGCGATCTCCTGTTGGAAGCCAAGCTAGCGAGTCGTAATAATAATCGCGGTCGTCATGAGGGCCAAACAAGGTTGAAATCTGGCCGCTCGCGAAATCCGCTTGATTGATCACGGTGCGATTTCCATCGGGTGTTTGTTGTATATCTGTAAATAAAAGGGATGAGCTATCTGGTGACCAACTGGCAACAGTAGTACCAATCACAGTTGGGAAGGAAACTTGTGCGCCAGTGCTGATCGTCACAACGCGAATCGCGCCGTTGATGCCATCGTAGGATGAAACCTTCATCCCGTCCGGCGACCATATCGGATAGTAACCAATCATTTGCGAATCAGCAAATAACGGCCGATTCTGCTGCGTTTGTAAGTTGAAAACCATGATACGCGGCGCGCCGGGAATTCCTCCAGGCGTTAGCGGCGCAGCTTCGCTAGTGTAAGCAACTTGAGAACTATCCGGTGAAATCGCGGGCGTGGTACAACGTCCCGCGCCGCAACCCACAAGCAAGTGAGCGTTCGAGCCGTCGCGGTTCACCTGCCACAAATCAATGCCGCTTTGTTTGTTGAAGACAGACAGGATCAAAAATTCGCCATTTGGACTGGCATCGAACTCAATCGACGAATATGGCAATTGCATCAAACGATGTGGGGAATGGCCGTTCATATCCACAACCCACAAATCGGTGGTCTGCTTGGAAGCGGCCAGATAAGCAATCAGCGGCGAACGAAAATGAAGCGTCCAGCTTTGTTTCTTTTTCAAGAGCTCGCCGCTTTGCCCGATTGAGCCAGCTTGCAAAATCAACTTGTAAGTTGTGTTCGCCTTGAGTGGCTGCGATGGAATGAACTGTACAGTTTGTGCGTTGGGCCATTCATAACGGCCAGTAGTTATCGGATCAATGGAAAGAAGCGGTTCGACTTTTGCGGCGACAACCGGCGAGGAGAATTTGAGTCGCAGCGGACCGAACGGACCGACTCCATCCTGGAAATTGGTACTGACGCGAATCCCAAGCTGAGTCCCCGTGAAGATGACGAGGCCAATTAAGAGAATCAGGACGATGATCAAAATTCCAGCCAGCGCGTCGATGGAGGTGAGCCAGGCCGGACGTTGAAGTTTCATGGGAAGAGATAAGGTTGATCGGGTTGTTTGGTGGGATCGACCGCGTCGGCCAAAATCAACGGCGCTGGATGACCGTTGAGCTGGGTGCTCTTCACCGGGCCTTTTACATCCACCCAGGTGTTTTCGGCCAGCGCTGAGGCATGATCCCATTGAACGGGAACGCCGATCGCGACCGCGTCAGCCGCGCAACAAACAATGGCGAAACGGCTCACGTAAAACTGATTCGCCGGAAGAGTATCATCGCGATACACAAAGCCAATCACATTGGCTGTTTGACCCAAATACGGTGTGACATCCGTGTTGCCATCGAAGATACGAATCCAATCGAGGATGTTGCGCTGGTCGGCGGCAATTTGCATTTGCTGAGTAGAAGTAGTGGAATTCACCAATGGCGATGAAACATTGACTCCTTTTGAATCCACCGCGGCCGAATCCAACGGGCGCGCTGGAATCAAGATTCCAATCAATAATGGAATCAAAAGAAAGATTAGATTCGCAAGCGGCGTCGTGTTATGCTCGTGGTCAGCATGTTCTTCATGCGTTTCAAGGCGGTCGTGAAGATAAATCGCCAGCGCCATCACGATCAATAGCGCGATGCCGATCAAAGTCAATGGAAAGAAGCGCATGTTGATATACCAAGTCAGCTTGCCGCTAAAAATCTTTTCAATCAAAAACAAGCCAAAGGCCAGCAAAAGAAGCGCTTGAAAGGAACGGTAAAGCTTAGGGGACATGAAATTCACCTATCCGGGGAAGAAGTAGTTAAACGTTAATCCCGCTAACAGACTCATCAGAAACGGAAAGACCACGAGATACACAACGGTACGAGTCCGAAACACCTGACGATACATAATGATGGTTTTGATATCCACCATCGGCCCAAAGACTAAAAACGATAGCACCGCGCCGAAGCTAAACGTGCCCACAAAACCCAGCGCGACAAAAGCATCCACGGTAGAACAGATCGACAAGATAAAGGCCAGCGAGATCATGACCAGCACCGAAAGAAGCGGCCCGCCGCCAATGGCAAGCAAAGCACCTTGTGGCAGAAAAGTCTGCAAAGCGGCCGCCAGGATCGCGCCGACCACCAGATATCGTCCCATCTCGAAGAATTCATCTGCGCCGATCACCAGCGCACGGCGAATCTTTTCCAATAGGGAAGCCGGCGCGTCTTCCTGAACTTCCAAATGCAACACCGAAGCCGGAAGCAGTATGGAAGTTGCATCATTCTTTCCAACGGAAAACACGAGTCCCACAATCACAGCGATCAAGAGAGTCAAGCCTACTCGCCATGCCAGCATTTTGCCCCAACCAAACGCGGCTGCGGTGCTAAGAATCACGATCGGGTTGAAAACTGGCGCGGCTAACAGAAACGCGATCCCTGCCGGAAGTGGAAGTCCCTTATGAAACAGGCGACGAGTCAATGGAATCACACCGCATTCGCACACTGGAAAAGCCAATCCCAGAACAGCACCAGCCAGAGCTGAGGTAAAGCTTCCGCTTGGAATGAAACGAGACATCTGCGTGCGGTCGATAAAGACTTCAATAAGTCCGGATGCTAATGTTCCTAACAGCAAATAAGGTATCGCTTCGATGAAAATTCCGAGAAAGATCGTGGCAAAGACATTGAGTTTTTCCCCAAGCCAGTTGAAGATGCTGGCAGGAACAATGCTAAAAAGAACGGCGGCCAACACCCCAAGGACGATCAACAGCGCCAACGTACGTGGTAACGGTCGAGACGAAGTTGTGCTTTCCACAGATGAAAATTATAAACTCAACAGATAAACTCTGACTTATAGTTGGATTAGGAATTCCGCTACACAAAATTAATTATTGTATCCAATTGACCGTTCCGGCCACGCCGCCCGTATCACCAATAATGGTCGTGACCCCGGCGCCATCGGGATTCATCACAAAGATTCCTTCACCGCTGAAGCTCGCGATCATTTTCTGATCCGGCGAAAAGCTGCCATATAACGAAACAGTTCCAAGCCTGGTGAGTCGTGTCAGCGTCCCACCTTGCACTGGAACCGACCACCAGTCCGAAGGAATCGTATGAGCATACGCGATCGTGATGCCGAATAGCTTATCCAGCCATGAAGGTTGATTGGATTGTGGAGGGATCGGCGCGCTGATGATCAGAGATTGACCGTCCGGAGAGAAAAGCGGCGCGTCCACAATATCCGGAGTCCACGAACCGGACATTTGCACCTGATATGCGCTCGAGCCGTCCGCATTCGCAACGTAGATTTTGTTCAACCCAGTCACTGGATCCAGCGTGATATAGACAAGGCGCGAACCGTCGCTGGAAAGACGCGGCCAGTATGCCTGATCCGCCAGCTTTTCCGGCTGGCCGTTTGGATACGCCATGCGCATGACCTGGTACACAGACTGTCCATCTTGCGATGAGGTGACTCGCACAAAATAAACATATTTTCCATCCGGCGACCAGACCGGTTGAAAATATTGATCGCTTGCAGAAGACGGCGTCACAACGATTTGCGGCGCGCTCGATCCATCCAGTGGCAATGTGTAAATCGTTTCCTGCCCGCCCAAATTTGCACCCGGTGGAGCCGAGTAGGACATGGCAATCGTTGTTCCATCCGGCGATACACTGGCATAATCCACCCAACCTTTGGGCGGCGTTTGAAAGATCGTAGTGAGATTGCCTGTGACGAGATCAAGGACTTGCACATTCATCAACAAGTTGGATTGAGTGTAAGAGGCAGACACATACACCAGCCTGCCGCTTAGATTCAAACTACTCCATGTGA
>DATKNJ010000349.1:0-10485 GCA_035541395.1 Anaerolineales bacterium | reverse complement strand
GTTCCGCGTCAACGACAACATCCTCGAGCGGATACGTGCCAGCTGTTGTTATTCTAGTGACAGATGGCGTTAACGATATTGGCCCATCGCCTCTGGACGCCGCCCAGCTGGCTGCTGAACGAGGTGTCCGGATCTACACTGTTGGATTGAATTCTCCGGGCGGTTCTATTGACGCGAGCTGCCAGAGTAGCGATCCTTTTGGCTTTGGTGATGAATCTAAAAATGGCACAGCCGAATTAACAAGTAAAGTGGATACGAGAACGCTGGAGCAAATCGCCTCCTTGACAGGCGCTAAGTATCTCTCTGCTTCAGGCCTGCCTGGATTGAAAAACGTATTCCAAGGTATACAACTTCAGAAAAACTTGTTCAGCGAACACTTTGAAGTCACTTTTGGATTCGTTGCTCTGGGGGCGACGTTTGCTGTGATCTCATTTTTCACAGCACTTTTCTGGAATCCGCTCCTCTAAACGATCGTACAAAATCGAAGCTGAAAACTGACTGTTGACTTTTAAAGACGAATTACATACAATGTATGTGAAAAAATTCACTAAATATATTGCTAATTTATGGCATTAGGGTGGATATGAGGCGACATTTTCAAGTTTCCTTTAGTGTTTACTTATGGTTCGTCAAATAGTTTGAACGGTATACAGATGGTGAGGCGCGTCGGATTCATAAGGAGTGAGCATGAATCGCTTTGTGATCGCCGATCCGCGAAAATGTATCGGGTGTTATGCCTGTGTTGCAGGTTGCGTTGAAAGTCATCGCAAGGCTGGACTTCAGGCTTATCCCCGGCTGTTCATCGTTCATACTTTGCCGGCAGGGATGATGCCACTCCAATGCCGCCATTGTGAGCATCCGGCTTGTGCTGCGGTTTGCCCAGTGCGTGCCATCACACGGCAAGGCAATTCCATCCAATTGAACGAAAGTTTGTGCATCGGTTGTAAGATGTGCGGTCTGGCTTGTCCGTTCGGGGCGATCATCCCAGGTGGCACGCCTGTACCGAAATTCGAATTCAATGTGGGGCAGTACACATACATCAATACACCTTATCAACCAGATCCAATGTATTTGCGTGAATTCGAAATGGAGGAACGTCTATCCATTCTGAATTGGAACATCGGCCAGAAAACAGTCGCAGTGAAATGCGATCTTTGCTATTTCAGTGAAGAAGGTCCGGCCTGCGTCATCGTGTGTCCTCACAAGGCCTTGAGTCTATTCGAGGAGGAAGCGGCCGAATCGATGACTTTTATAGAACAAGCGAAAACTGCAAATGTCCCAGAAGAATTGAACTAGGAGATTGCGGGCTAGAAGCCTGCCAAGCGGATCAATCATGGACGCAATACGGTTGTTACTTCTCTCGGTCTTCGTTTTTGGGTTTGGCGGACTTGCATCCTTGCTGTTGGGCAGACTTCGACGAATCGCACGTATTACATCTGGATTGACCGGAGCGATCGGCGCCGCGACCGGATTGATGGCGGTCGCTCGAGCCATGATCTCAACTCCGGTTCCGTTGACGCTTTCGAATCAATTCCCCTTTGGAAATTTCGTTCTGCAGATGGATGGACTCTCCACTGTGATGGTTGGGATTATCTCGTTGATAAGTCTGGCCGTCAGTGTTTACTCCATTTCATACGCGGGGCATTATTCCAAACACAATCTCGGGATTTTTGGATTTTTTACAAATCTTTTTATCGCCTTGATGCTGTTGGTAGTCACTATTGCCAATGCATTTTATTTTCTCCTCATTTGGGAGATGATGACTCTGTCTTCCTATTTCCTAGTCACATTTGAGAGCGAGAAAAAGGAAACGATACAAGCCGGCTATCTTTACATGTTGATCGCGCATGCGGGCGGTGTGTTGATCATGCTGGCCTTCTTTATTTTCTTCATCACAACAAATAGCTTTAATTTTGCTGCATTCCGTCAGGTGGGATTGTCACCTGCGTTGAGGAGCTTGGTGTTTCTACTTGCATTTATTGGTTTCGGTGCCAAGGCTGGAATGGTGCCTCTCCACGTTTGGATGCCACCCGCGTATTCTGCGGCGCCGTCTGACTCGGCCGCGTTGATGGCAAGCGTCATGAAGAAGACTGCTATTTATGGCATCCTGCGCATTTGCGTGGATCTTCTAGGTGCTCCATTTTTATGGTGGGGGATATTGGTCCTATTCTTCGGCGCGCTCTCGGCGGTGCTGGGCGCTTTGTACGCGCTGATGGAACATGACATGAAGAGAGTCCTTGCTTACTCGAGTGTCGAGAACATGGGCATCATCTTGATGGGAATCGGCACCGGGATGATCGGGTTGGCGGAACATCAATTCACGATGACCTTGCTTGGATTCCTCGCCGCGCTTTATCACACTCTCAATCATGCATTCTTCAAAGGTCTGCTGTTCCTCGGCGCGGGCTCTGTGGATTATCGCCTCGGCACGCGCGACCTGAATCAAATGGGCGGCCTCGGCAAGCTCATGCCGTGGACCAGTTTCAGCTTCTTGATTGGAGCCTTGGCAGTTTCAGCGATTCCGCCTTTAAATGGATTCGTGAGCGAATGGTTTACATATCAGTCATTTCTGAGAGCCAGTGGAAGCCAGGATTTTATCGTGCGCGTCGCATTACCATTGTGTGCGCTTTTGCTTGCATTAACCGGAACGCTGGCAGCCATGATCGCGATCAAAACTTATGGAAGTGCATTCATGGGTCCAGAGAGAAGCGAAAAGGCGCGCAATGCGAAAGAGTCGCCGGGTGCGATGCTGACGGGAATGACTTTGCTCGTGATTGGTTGTATCCTGCTTGGCTTGGGCGCGCCGCTGATCGTTCCTTATCTTGCCAATGTTGTCACACAATTGCTACGTCTCCCATCTGTGACGATGGCGCAGGGCCTTTGGGTTTATCCGCTTAATCCTTATCAAGCCATCTTATCAGTTCCATTGATCGTCTTGTTATTGGCCGGATTGCTGATCGTGCCACTCATGTTGATTCTCATCTTTAACGGCGGCCAGGCCGGAAGTCGAGTAGTGAGCGAACCGTGGGCATGTGGATACGGATATTCGAATCGCATGTCCATCACGGCAGGCAGTTTCGATCAACCCATGTCCGTTACGTTTCGAGGCCTCTATTTGCTGCGTGTCGCAATCCGAAGCCCGATGAATGCAATTGCTGCCTGGGCGAAGCGTGTCCGCGAATCGATTTTGCGTGCAGAACCCGTGTTGGAATCCGTCATCAAGCAACCTACGACGCGGGCAGTGGAATATCTTGGCCAGCATATTCAAGCGCTCCAAATGGGCGACATTCGGATGTATTGTTTTTATATCATCCTCACATTGGCGATCCTTCTGCTTGTGATCTTTAGATAGGAACGTGCCATGATCTCGATCAGTTCGATTCTCATTGGATTACTACAAGCTCTTGTGATTCTATTGGCCGCGCCTTTATATTCCGGTTTTTCACGCGTGCTCAGGGCGAAGATGCATAACCGTCGCGGTCCCAGCATCTTCCAAAACTATCGAGACCTTGTCAAGCTGATGAAACGACAGGAAGTGATTCCGCAACAAGCCGGTTGGATCTTTCGCTTCACACCTTTCATCACGATGGCTGCCATGTTATTGATCGCGGCCCTGATTCCCATCTTCACGACTCAATCACCTTATGGACAAGTTGGTGATTTGATTCTTGTGGTCTATCTATACGCGCTATCGCGCTTCTTCTTCGCTCTTTCCGGACTTGAAACTGGCAGCACATTCGGAGGCATCGGCGCCAGACGCGAGTTATTGATCTCCACGTTGATCGAGCCGGTGATGTTGTTGGTCCTGTTTGTGATGGCTCTGCTGGCTACCTCCACCAACTTGAGTGTCATCAGCACCAAAATTCTGATCGGACAGATTCCCTATTACACCTCGGTCTGGCTGGGCATGCTGGCTTTCGCATTCGCGGTATTCGTGGAAATGGGCAAAATCCCGTTTGACCTCGCGGAGGCGGAACAGGAACTTCAGGAGGGGCCGCTGACGGAATTCTCTGGCCGCGCGTTGGCCTTGATGAAATGGTCGATTTACATGAAGCAGATGGTGCTGGTAGCTTTGTTTATTTCTGTGTTTTTACCATTTGGCAATGTGATCCGCTTTCCTGCCGGAATGCCATTATTTGTTTCAGTTGTTTTATCGGCATTGGTCTTTTTCTTGAAAGTCATGATTTTTTATTTCATTGCCGCACTTTTGGAAAATGCCATGGCGCGCGTACGCTTCCTTAAGGCTTCGAACATTACCTGGACCGCGCTCGGCGCGGCGATCTTGTCGTTTGTCTTCTATCTAGCCAATGTGTAAGTGAGGAGGCCGACATCATGGTCTCATGGGTTCTTGCCAGTTTTCTGATTCCGTTTGTGGGCGCCATCTTAACATTGGTTGTTCCGCGCAACTGGATTAAGGCCTTTAGCCAGATCGTCGCAGGCTTGGCTTTCCTTTGCAGTTTGTTTGTTTTGATCGGCCTGGCCATGGCAGGTCAAGTTGCTTCCAGCGTCAATTTGGTTTCTCTGGCTGGCATCGTTATCTTCGGGGTCACGATTGATAAGGTTAGCACATTGGTCGGGCTGGCAGTTATTCTTGTCGGCTTTTTGATTGTTGTTTATTCGACGGGTTATCTCACACCGAAGAATCTCGAACATCCCGAACCCGAGGTCAAACGCCGTTATTATTTCTTTTTATTAGTGTTCATCGGCGCGATGGGTGGGTTGGTTTATTCGTCCACCATGATCGGGTTGCTGGTTTTCTTTGAATTGACTGGCGTATGTTCATGGGGACTGATCGGTTATTACGACGACCTCAAAGCGCGCAAAGCCGCTATGAAAGCCATCATCACGACTCAAGTCGCATCCCTGGGTTTGTATCTCGCGACTTCAGCCTTCTTTTTGTGGAGTGGAACCTTCCAACTGACCGCGCTGGCTGGTATGACCGATAACGCCAAGATCATCATCTTCAGCGGAGTGTTGATCGCGGCTTGGGGCAAGTCGGCACAATTGCCATTTCATTTTTGGCTGCCAGATGCAATGGTGGCGCCGACGCCGATCAGCGCGTATCTTCATGCGGCCTCAATGGTCAAGGTGGGAGTTTACATCTTTGCGCGGTGTCTGCTCTCGGCGGGGAATGTACCGCACGTCATCGGCACAGTCGGCGCGGTGACGGCAGTCGTCACCATGATCTACGGCTTCTTTATGTACTTCCCGCAAAAAGATTTGAAGCGCCTGTTGGCTTATTCGACCATCACACAGCTTTCATATATTTTTCTTGCATTGTCAGTTTCGGTCTTCGGTTCGACCATGGCCTTCAACGGCGCGATCGCTCACATCTTCAATCACGCCTTCGCAAAAGGATTGTTCTTCCTCGTTGCTGGCGCGCTTAGTTACGCGGCGGGCACGAAGATGCTCCCCTCTCTGAAAGGCATTATGACCAAAATGCCTTTGGTGGGAATCTGTTTTATCTTCGCCACGTTGGCAGTCAGCGGTGTGCCGCCTTTCAATGGTTTCGTCAGCAAGTTCACCATTCTGGCCGGAGGGTTCATGGCGGCGCGGTCGAATCCATTGTTGATGACCTTGATGGTCATCGCATTGTTAGAAACGGTCGGAAGCTTCGCCTGGCTATTTTGGATCTTCAGCGCGGCCGTGCCCGGTGAGCCTTCCGCCGAGGTGTCTTCTGCAACACACCTTTCGTTCCAAATTCAATTCGTCCTTGTAGTGCTGGCATTCCTGACGCTTGTCTCAGGTTATTTTGCCGCGGCCTGGATGGGTTGAGGAAGATCGGAGTCGAGCATGTCTAGTGTGACTCTTGTCAACAGCCTGACCGGATTATTGATTCTGACTTCCTTGCTGGTGATCGAGATCAAACGCCCGCGTTGGTCGGCGTTAATGTACAGTTTGCAATCGATCGTGTTGGTGAGCATCTTCGCGATCCTTGCATATGTAACCGGCACGAACCAACTTTATCTATGGGCAGCCAGCGCGTTTCTAACCAAAGTAGTGTTGGTGCCGTGGATTCTTTACACCGCGTTGAAACGTGTGGGTGATCCCGAAAAGCCGCGCAATGTAATGGGTACTACATTTTCATTCCTGCTCGCGGCTGTGGCAGTAACCGTTTCTTTCATTGTGGTCAATCAGATCGCACTCAAAGCGGCCGAACCGTTCAAGCCCGCGCTAGCGATTTCGATGGCGCATTTCTTTTTCGGTGAACTGTGTATTCTGACTCAACGCAATCTCTTCAAGCAGATCCTTGGCTTCTGCTTGATGGAAAACGGCTCACACTTGACCCTGGCCCTGCTCGCGTTTAACGCGCCGGAACTCGTCGAGATCGGCATCGCCACCGATGCGGTCTTCGGCGTGATCATCATGGTTGTGCTGGGCCAGCAAATTTACAAAAATCTCGGCACGTTGGATACGGCCGATTTGACCACGCTGAAAGGATAAGCCCGCGATGACGAACTCAATGGCTCTCTCCTGGTTGCTGCTCATCCCCCTCGTTCTTTCACTGGTTGCCTTTGCCTCGCGCTGGTTCAGAAGCGCCACTCGATTCGCAGCGGAAGCCGCGCATCTGCTCAGCGTGACATTGGTGTTGGCCTTTTCCTTGTGGGCTGTCCGGGAAGTGCTTCTTTTAGGTTCGATTTTCGAGCTGAGCAACTGGCTGCATTTAGACTCGCTCGGCGCGGTCTTTTTGCTCATTATTGGCGTAGTCGGATTCCTCGTGGGAATCTATTCCATCGGATATACGCGCCACGATCTCGAAACCGGTGAATTCGACAATGTTAGATTAAGCACGTATTATGGCTTGTTTAATTTATTTTTATTCACCATGATTCTGGTGATCACTTCCAACAACATCATCATGATGTGGGCCGCGGTGGAAGCTACGACTTTAGGCTCGGCCTTTTTGGTTGGGATTTACAGGCATCCTTCCTCACTCGAAGCGGCCTGGAAGTACATCATCATCTGCACCGTAGGAGTTGCCTTTGGATTGTATGGAACAGTGCTGGTGTATTCCGATGCATTCAATGTGATGCAAATCCCTGGCAACGCGATTCTGTGGACTGAGATCATAAAGAACACACAGGCACTTGATCCTACTTTGATTAAGATGGCTTTTGTCTTTGTATTGGTTGGGTTTGGCACCAAAGCGGGCCTGTTCCCGATGCATGCCTGGCTGCCGGACGCACATAGCGAAGCGCCCAGTCCGGTTAGCGCCATGCTTTCGGCGGTGTTGCTCAATTGCGCGCTGTTTGTGATCTTCCGCTTTGCGACCATTTCAAATCTAGTGTTGGGCGTTTCCTTCGCTCAAACCCTCTTCCTGATCTTCGGAACGATCTCGGTGGCCGCGGCGGCGTTCTTCATGTACGTGCAACGCGACATCAAACGGTTGTTGGCTTATTCCAGCATGGAAAATATCGGGCTGATTCTGTTGGCATTTGGAATCGGTGGCCCGGCGGGAATCTTTGCAGGACTTTTACAAGCGGTCAATCACAGCCTCGTTAAATCGCTCATGTTCTGCACTTCCGGAAATATCCTGATCAAATATCGCTCACGCAATTTGGATCAGGTGAAAGGCATGCTGCAAGTCATTCCTTTTAGTAGCGTGCTGATGATGATTGGCGCGTTGGCCTTGGTGGGCGTGCCGCCATTCAATATCTTTCTCAGCAAGTTCTTCATCATTACGACAGGCTTGGGAGCTGGTTATCTCTGGTTGATGATTTTATGCCTGCTGTGTCTCACGGTAGTGTTCGCGGCGTTCTTCCGCGTCATCGTCGCGGCGCTATTCGGAGCGAAACCAGATGAAACGGTCAAGGGCGAAGCGAACTGGCTGACTCTTGCACCGGGCGCGGTTCTGATTCTCTTGATCCTGATGCTCGGTTTGTATATTCCATCTCCATTGATGAATCTATTAAACGGAGCCAGCGGTATGATGTTGACCGGCGCGCTGAGTCATTCGCTGGCGTTGATCACCATGAAGAATATCTTATCTCCACTCGCGCGTTTGATTCCGTAGTTAGGAGAAACCGAATGACGGTCATCGAAGAGAATCCAAAGATCGGGACGAAATACGTCGAGGCTTTGCGCGCTCGCTTTGGCAATTCGATTCTGGATGAATCGTGGCAGGCGCCGGATCAGGTAACGGTCACTGTAAATTTGAATAGTTTGCCGGATGTGGTGGAGACTCTTTACTATCAACATGGCGGCTGGCTCGCTTCGGTGGCCGCCAATGACGAGCGACCGCTCAATGCAAAGTTCGCGCTGTATTACATTCTTTCTTGCGAAGGCGCAAACGAAGAAGTCAGTCCGGAAAAAGCTTATGTGGTAGTGCGCGCGGAGATTCCACCTCATCAACCGGAATTCCCTTCGGTGACTCCGAAAGTGCCCGCGGCGGTTTGGTATGAACGCGAGGTCCGCGACATGTTCGGGCTAAAGCCAATTGGTCTGCCGGATGAACGCCGCCTCGTCCTCCCCGACGATTGGCCGGAGAACCTTTATCCGCTTCGCAAGGATACGATGGATTATCGCTATCGTCCCGAGCCGACCACTGAAGAAGAAACTTACGACTTCATCAACGTGGAAGGGGAAGGGATTGTGGAAGTCCCGCTTGGCCCGTTGCACATGACCTCCGATGAGCCTGGCCATTTCCGCTTGTATGTGGATGGCGAGCAGATCGTGGATGCGGACTATCGACTCTTCTATGTTCATCGCGGTATGGAGAAACTGGCCGAGAGCCGCATGCACTATGATCAAGTAACTTTCCTCGCCGATCGCATTTGCGGCATTTGCGGTTACGCTCATAACGTAGCGTACACCACTTCCATTGAGCGCGCACTTGAAATCGAAGTTCCGGTGCGCGCACAGTACATTCGCACGATCCTGCTCGAAGTAGAACGTTTACATAGCCATTTATTGAATCTTGGCCTGGCTTGTCACTTCGTAGGATTCGATACGGGCTTTATGCAATTCTTTCGCGTGCGCGAAAAAGCCATGAAGATGGCTGAACTCCTGACCGGTTCGCGCAAAACGTATGGCGTGAATCTGATCGGCGGTGTGCGCCGCGACATTTTGAAAGAACAGCGCACGACCACATTGCAGTTACTGAAAGAACTGCGTTCCGAAGCGCAGATATTGGTGAACATGTTGGTGGAGACTCCCAACATCGTCCAGCGCACGCAGAATATCGGTCGGTTGGAAACGCAAGTTGCACGCGACTACAGCCCGGTCGGTCCGACCTTGCGCGGCTCGGGATTCGTGCGCGACATCCGCGTCATCCATCCTTATTGCGCGTATGACCGCGTGCCGTGGAATACGATCTCGAAGGATGGATGCGATGTTCTGGCGCGCACGTTGACTCGCGCTGAAGAATTTTTTGAAGCAGTTTCCATAGTGGAACGTTGTCTTGATCAAATGCCGGAAGGCCCGGTGCTGGCTGAAGGTTTTACGTACAAGCCTTATAAGTTTGCGCTCGGTTACGTGGAAGCGCCGCGCGGTGAAGATATTCATTGGAGCATGTTGGGCGATAACCAAAAAATTTATCGTTGGAAGTGCCGCGCTCCCAGTTACAACAATTGGCCATCGTTGCGTTACATGCTGCGCGGCAACACCATCTCCGATGCGCCGCTGATCGTGGCCAGCATCGATCCGTGCTATTCCTGCACCGAGCGCGTGACCGTGGTGGATGTTCGCAAGAAGAAAGCCACCATCGTGCCGTACAAGGAAATGGAACGTTATTGCATCGAGCGTAAGGACTCGCCGCTGAAGTAATTCGCGACAGGAGATTGGTATTATGCTCAAACTATTCCGGGAAATTTTACGAGTTGGCGAAGCCACCTTGCCTTATCCGTTCGGGCCAATCGAACAGATGCCCGGCTTTCGCGGCAAACCGCATCATGATCCCGAACGCTGTATTGCTTGCGCGGCCTGCGCGATTGCCTGTCCCCCGAACGCTTTGAGCATTACAACTGATCTCGATCAAGGCACGCGCACTTGGAGTCTCTTCGTGGGCCGTTGTATTTATTGCGGACGCTGTGAGGAGGTTTGCCCAACGAACGCTATTACGCTCAGCCCGGACTTTGAATTGGCCGTCGCGAACAAACAGGATCTCTACGAAACAGCAGAATACAAACTGGCCGCCTGCCGAATCTGTGGTACTTATTACGCTCCTCTTAAAGAGATCGAATATGTTTCAGCCTTGCTCAAACAAAGCAATATGAACGAGGAGGATCGCGCCCGCGCTGTCGCGTTGTTGGAACTCTGTCCGGAATGCAAACGCGAGAACGATGTGCAAAAAATCGTCAGCTTGTTCCGCGAGGAGGGCGTCGATGCTCAACGATAAACCTACCAGCCAAATCGTGGCGGAGCGAAGCAAATACGCCATCCACTTGGATGAGCAAACCGGCCAGCTCAAAGCGGCCTTGCTCAAGGATATTCATCGCTCGATCTATGTCTATCGCATCGACTGCGGCGGATGCAACGGATGTGAGA
>DATKNJ010000348.1:0-13342 GCA_035541395.1 Anaerolineales bacterium | reverse complement strand
GCGATGATCGAAATGGTCACGGCCCACCCCATAAGAGTTGGCGATGTGCCAATGTTTTGCAAGTAAACAAACAGATAATCACTGATGATCGCGGTGCCGCAGCCTGCAATGAAGACAATCGTCAGGAAGATGATCCACTGGCGATTGTTCAACAGTTCTCGTACTCCTCTTGAAAATGACTCGTTTGCTTTGGATAGTTTCCCGAAATGCAATTGCTGCACGCTGATCAGCGCGATCAACAGTAGGACAGCATAAATCGAAAAGTTCCAGTGCAAGCCGTAACGCTGCACAACCATCCCGATCATTGGCGCGGCGACGCCCCAGCCAATCGACCCCCCGAGCCGTATGTTGCCATATTTCTCCTTCTCGTCACCCAACATCGACATCGTGGCGTTATCCACCATCGAAACAATCGGCCCGCCAAATATGGACTGGACGATCATCAGTATCAGAAACGCCAGGAAGCCGTGGACAAAGGTAACCAGAAACAGCGCAGTGACATTGCCGAGGATTGCGATAGTTTCTACCAGACGATGACGATGACTGGCATCGGCAAGCAAGCTCCAGAGCGGCCCTGTGAAAATTCCGATCAAAGAGGATACCCCCATCAACACGCCAATCTGACTGCCCGGCAATCCCTGTTCATCAAAATATAAAGCAAGATAGTTGTAAACGGCGACCGCGCCTGCGAAGAACAGAAAATAGAACGAAAAGGACCAGAACTTGCCAGCAAAGTTTTTCATGGGAAGGATTGTATCTCCTGTGCGATTCTAACCTATGCAACAACATGCAACAGTTGGAGAGCCCAGAGCAACTTTCTGTTCGACAAATGAATTGGGTGAAAATTGTCTTTATGCTCGCTGGATGGTTTTGATTAAGCTTACCGTTGACGGCTTAGGTGTAGCGTGATATTATGCCAATGAAGGATACCAGTTAGTTCGCGTTGAAAGGAAACGATGTCGGCTCACGGTTCAAATCCGTGAGCCGTTTTGTTTGACTGTCCGTGGAACAGACCGGGTGTCTCACTAACCCTTTTATTTTGCCACAAGGAGGCAAATACAATGTCTGAACGTATCATCGGCACAGTCAAATGGTTCAACGGCAGCAAAGGCTACGGCTTTATTGCTCGCGATGGCGGCGAGGACGTTTTCGTCCACTTTACCGCGATCCAGGGCGAAGGCTTCCGCAACCTCAACGAAGGCCAAAAGGTCGAGTTCTCGGTCGAGCAGGGCCCGAAAGGTCTGCAGGCCAGCAACGTCGTTCCGGTCGGCTAATCCTTAGTGTGCCAAAGAAAATCCCTGATGCGAAAAGCATCAGGGATTTTTTGTTATCTTATATCCAGTTTACCTCTTGACACCTAGTATTGCTAGGTGTAGGATTGCTAAGTATGATAGGCGAAGCGCTCAAAGGACATTTGGATTTGCTTTTGCTCTCTGTGTTGGCTGAAGGTCCAGCGCATGGATACGCGGTGATCGAATCTCTGCGGCAACACAGCAGCGGTCTCTTCGACCTGCCAGAGGGTACCGTTTATCCGGCTTTACACCGCCTTGAGGAACAAGGTCTGTTGCGCAGCCGCTGGCAGGAGGATTCTCCACATCGCAAGCGAGTCTATCATCTGACCGCCAAGGGCGAAGAAACTTTGGCAAAACGTCAGGCGGAATGGCAGAGATTTTCCAAAGCTATTAATGCTACGGTCGGGATCAAATGAACCGGACACGGATTCAAAGTTATTTGCTGGCTTTGCGGCGCGAACTGTGGATACGCGGCCTCATCGATGCAGAGTCGTTGTCTGAAATCAAAAGTCATTTGCTCGAAGCGGTGGAACAGAATGTAAAGCGAGGCTTAAGCAAAGACGAAGCTGAGCTCGAAGCCCTGGCACGTTTTGGAAATGTCAAAACCATTGCTTCCGCTTTTGAAAGAGAAAGGATAGACCTCGTGCAAAAAATACTTTTCGCACTGGCCGTTTTGACCGGATTGTTTATCGCTTATGTTGATTCGCGCCCCACATGGGACGATTCTGGTATCACCGCTGGCGCGATTTTGTTGAGTAGTGGTTTGATCACTCTGCTTGGTTTTCGGCGTCCATGGTTGATCGCGCTGGCCATTGGTTTATGGATGCCCTTATATGAAACAGTCACTTCACACAACTTTAAATTTCCCGGCGTGATTCTCTTTCCGCTTGTGATCCTTCTAATTGCGATAGTTGGCGCGTACGCGGGTTGGGCCGCCCGTTTGGGAATCCGAAAAACGTTTCATTTAGCATAAACGAAATAGACTTAAATCAAAACGGGCAGACATTCGTCTGCCCGTTTTTGTTTAGAGATCCAATCACGGTCCAACTTTGAAATTCTTTTTGGCCGATTTGTCGTTTGGATCTGTGACATGTAACGTGATAGTGTATTTGCCGCAATCGGCGCTATACGCGCCGGGGTCAGGCACGTCTTTTGTACCAGCTACATCGAACTTTAACGTTTCCGGCGAAGTGGTATTTTGTTTGTCGCCGGTGATTTCCCATTGATAGGTCACCGTCGTTGGGCCGTTGGTTGTGATCGTCCCGCTGAACTGAATCGGGTTCGGTCCGCCGCATGCCGAATAACTGACATTGGCATCCACGGTGACTCCGGTGACGAGAGCAGTTGGCGGCGACACAACAGGGATGGGCGCCAGGTTCCCGGCCGCGTTCGTCACGCTCATGGCTACCCAGCAGAAACTGCCCGGGTTGAGAGGATCCTTGATATACCACCAATCATTGCTCGCGTTCCGGCCCGCGATCTCAGCTGTGACGTTCAATTGCAGTGCGCTGACCGAAGCCCATGCGGTGCCCGGTCCATAGCGGCAGTTGACTGCCACGCTGCTGGCCCAAACGATTGGAATGGTTGGCGTTGAGGTGGCGGTGGGTAACGGTGTGTTCGTGGGTAGAGGGGTATCGGATGGAATCACGGTGGCCGCGGGTTGAGTCGGCGGTATCGCCGAAGCAAGCGGAGCAACTGTGGCAGCGGCGGTGGGTGTGGGCGCACCCGAGGGGAGGTTACAAGCCAGAATAGCAAGAACCAGGACGAGGCTGGCGAGTAGCGGACGATATCTCATGCAATCTCCTTTGATGAAATGTCATTATCTTAAACTTGAGCCTGCGCATTGACAATAGCTCTTTGGATAGAACGCTATGTGCAGCCGCGAATCTCGTCGATCTGCACTTGTGGAAGTGTAAAAATTGGATGATACCAATCCGGCTGGCTGTTCAACTTTGTGCGATCAAAACTTTGTGCTTTTCCGCCCACGTAAATATAATCCAATTTCATTTGGCAAAGTTGCGCATGATTGCTAGCCTGACTGAAATCGAACGTGAATGGCAGCAGCATGGTTACCCTATCTGTGAGCGGCGCGATCCAAACGCCTGCATCGATGCCAGTGTATGCTTCGCTCGTTTCATTGAATTGCACATTTAACTCTGAAGACGAAATCGCGATCTTTGCATTGGCAGGCAGGTTCTTGTTCAGCCAATCCAACGCGATGATATCATCCGGCTGGACGAGTTGGCAGCAACTCGATGGATAATAACTGTATTTCATCCACGAGTTCGCGATCAGCGCTACTGAAATGAAAACCATGATGGCGATTCGCGCGACGCGCGGCAGCGCGGGGAATTTTTGCAGGAACAGAAGAAGGCCAGCGAATCCGACTCCGCCGATAATTGCCAGCGGGATAAAGAGAATCATCTCCACGAATGGCCGATCCAGCAAAGTCAAGTTGCCGAGTACCGGCAATTTGATGGGGATGAACAAGCAACTCAAGATCAATAAGATGGACAACATGCTGCAAAGTGCAATGCGTGGAGAAACTCTTGCCGCAAAAAGTGATAAAAGAAGGGCGATACAAGTGACTAAGATTCCAGCTCCGAAGTATGGCTCGAAGACCGACTTCAAATCCCCGGATTCAAGCCAATACGTGAATCCGATCAATACGATCAGCACAATTCCAAAGATGATATATCGTGCGACTTTAGATGAGCGAGTCCATAGATTGGCAAGAATCCATGTGGCGATGAAGATTCCAATCACAATCACCGAACGCGTGTGAACGAGGAATGAAACCAGAATGCTGAGGATCAAAAAAATCCAAAGCATTCTTTTTTGATAAGCAGCGCGTTGCTCATTGAGTAGATAGGCAATTCCCAGCGAAAACTGAATGGTGAGCAAACTGATCAGCGCGGGGTACTTTCCCCAGTTCACCGCGTGAGCAGGCATGAACCATCCGAAGCCAGCCAAAAGCACAGCGAACAATCCGCCGAGGCTCGACTTCGATTCTCGGCTGGCGATTAGGTAAACCGAAACTGGAATGCAGGCCAGGACGAATTGTCCAAAAAGAAGAATCATCGTTTTGGGATCGGCTTGCAGTGTGGAAGTCAAAATGGCAGTTACCACGTGAAAGCCGATGTGATAATACGTTGGGGCGGGCCAACTCAAAGTCCCGGTTTGAGGCGACTCATATTCACGCATCAAGACTTCGATAATACGATAATGTTCTGCCGAGTCAAAATAAAGCGGGAGACTGGTCTTGGCGAGAAAGGCCAGGCGCAGAAAAAACAAAACAGCGAAGATGAGCAAGAGAAGCCATAAAATATTTTTTGTTTTCAAACGCTCGCGAAGAAAATAAAGCGCGACCAGACCTGTGATCAAAAGGATCGCGCAAAGGATGCCGACAGGCCAGGCGACTCTCGATAAAAAAATGATGGTCGCGGCAAAGAGAGTCGCCACAACCCATCCCGCCGCGCCAAGCGAAAATAATTCAGAAGAAGTGAGGTGTATTTTTGTGATCCGCGTAATGAATGCCGAAACGATCAGACCTCCCCAGAGCGCGACAAGACAAAACCCAAAGATCGCGAACCAGTCGCGTAATAATACTTGCGTGCTATCCGCGAGGAGCTTCATTACGAGACTGGCTTTTTATGGATAGGAATAGGATTCGAGCGTGGGCGTACGCGTCGGCGTAACATCGGGCGTCGCGGTTCTTGTGCCGGGCGTGGATGTCAATCCAAAAGTTGGTGTTGGGGTAAGTGTTTTCGTGATTGTTGCTGTGACCGGGCTACTTGTAAAAGTCGGCGTGGCGCGAACGATTGCTGCCGTAGGCAGAGCCAGTGCATTGATAATAAAAGTTCCTTGCGCGATCAGCGTATTTCCGCTTTGTGAATAAGCCGAAATGTCAACCGCATCGCCCAGGTTAACGCGCGGGCCGACACAATAAACGGACTTGGGAAACCCGGCCACTTTTTGGCACTCATATTTTGTGATTTGTCCGCCGTCATTGATATCGATATAAAAAAGCTGAAAGTTGGAATCGGGCGCGGTTAAATTGATTACCATATTGTTCTGGTTGTCCACCCCGAACGAGACGATACATAGCACGGAAGAGTCGTTCATGCAATAATTGATTTTTCCTGCGGGCGTGGGCGCGACCTTTGTTTCAAGAGATGAAAAACTGCAACCCCACATTACGCACGCGCTCAAGAGAACGAAAATAAATATTGAACTTTGTCTCAGCTTTGCCTTCGGAATATGGTTGTTCATCGATAGCCTTGGGGAAATTGTAACAAATATTCCCTGCCTGAGGCTTTTTGCAGGCAGGGAATATTGAAAGAACTTGCTTACATGATTTTATTTCAGCATGGGCATTTTCAAGCCGTGACGTTTCGCAGCCGCGATGGCTTCTTCATATCCTGCGTCGGCGTGACGCACCACGCCCATGCCTGGGTCGGTGGTCAGGACGCGTTCCAGCCGTTTGGCGGCTTCAGGTGTTCCATCGGCCACGATGACCTGTCCCGCGTGCTGCGAATATCCCATGCCCACGCCGCCGCCGTGATGGAACGAAACCCAGGTCGCACCGCCCACCGCGTTGATCAGCGCGTTGAGGATGGCCCAATCTGAGATCGCGTCCGAGCCGTCTTTCATTGCTTCGGTTTCGCGATTCGGCGAAGCGACCGATCCCGAGTCCAGATGATCGCGGCCGATCACAATCGGCGCTTTGACTTTTCCGGTCGCAACCAATTCATTGAATTTGAGTCCGGCTTTCACGCGTTCGCCGTAACCCAACCAGCAAATGCGCGCCGGCAATCCCTGAAACGGAACTTTCTCGCGCGCCATCTTCAACCAACGGTGCAAATGTTCGTCTTCGGGAAACAGTTCCATGATGGCTTGATCGGTGGCATAAATATCTTCCTTCTCGCCGGAAAGCGCCACCCAGCGGAACGGTCCCTTGCCTTCACAAAACAACGGACGAATGTACGCGGGCACAAATCCAGGAAATTCGAACGCGTCCGATACGCCGTAATTGAAAGCCTGCTGGCGAAGGTTGTTTCCATAATCGAACACTTCCGCACCGGCGCGTTGGAAAGCCAGCATGGCGCGCACGTGCTTCGCCATCGACTCCATTGCCATGGCTTTATATTTTTTCGGATCGGATTTTCTTAACTCGTTCGCAGCAGAAACGCTTAATCCGGATGGAACGTACATCAACGCCTCATGCGCGGACGTTTGGTCTGTTACCACATCCGGAATGACGCCGCGTTCCGCGAGTTCCGCGTACACATCGGACGCGTTGCCGATCAGCCCAATCGATTTCGGCGTCTGGTTTTGTTTTGCTTCTTCGACCAGAGTCATTGCCTCTTCAAGAGTATCCACGACCATATCCACATAACCGATTGTGCGGCGGCGTTCGGCGCGGTCGGGATCAACTTCCACGATTAGGCCCACACCTTCATTCATGGTGATGGCAAGTGGCTGCGCGCCGCCCATGCCGCCGAGGCCCGCAGTTAATACAAATTTGCCTTTCAGCGAATTCCAGCCTTTAAGTTTTGCCAACGCGCCGAAGGTTTCATACGTGCCTTGCAAGATTCCCTGCGTGCCGATGTAAATCCACGAACCAGCCGTCATTTGCCCGTACATGATGAGGCCTTTTTTAGCGAGCTCGTCGAAATGTTCCCACGTGGCCCAATGCGGAACGAGATTCGAATTGGCGATCAGCACTTTCGGTGCGTCTTTGTGAGTCTTGAACACAACCACTGGCTTGCCGGATTGCACGAGGAGAGTTTCATCCTCTTCGAGATTTTTCAACGTTTCGAGAATCGCGTCGAAGGCATCCCAACTGCGCGCAGCTTGTCCGCGGCCGCCATATACGACCAGATCATCTGGTCGTTCAGCGACTTCGGGATCGAGGTTGTTTTGGATCATGCGATAGGCGGCTTCGGTGAGCCAGGATTTGCAGGTGAGAGTCGTGCCCCTTGGGGCGCGAACAGGACGAGGTCCAGACATGATGCGTCTCCTTGTCGAATTAAAAAATTCCTCCCGGTCATTATACGCCGGGAGGTGATCATTCTCTTGCAAAGGATCAGGGTCCTGGAACTTTGACGGCGTCTATCAGATCATTGACCACGGGCAAAAGCTCATCACCGAATTGTTTCGGCGCAACCACGGAAATGAGGATCATTTTGTTGTTGGCTACGAACATAATGTTTCGAGCGCGCACCTGGACTCGGCTACTCGTACTCGTCGGTGTTGTTTGCAGGTAATCAATCAGGCCGACTTCGACACCATGAGAATTGTTGATAACCTTGTCACCACCGGAAATCAGCTTTGCATTCTGTTGCTTTAGAGAGTCTTCCAAAGATGTGACGGCCAGTTGCATGGGCAGCGAAGCAAGGAGTTTGCTATCGATGGCCACAATGGTGATGTTGGTGGCAAAGCCTGAGACGATATATTTGCTATCCTTGGGAATCGCCACCGCACGGATAACATTTCCGTCAAGGTTTTGGAATGTCTTGGCGATACCGGCAAGATCGGGATTCTGTTTCGCGAGATCCGCAATGATTTTGGCGATGTCTTTTCCGGTCAACGGAATCACTACCCAGCCTTTTGGAAGTGTCACCTCGAATTGATTATCGTAATCTGTGAACACCGTTGATGTGTCCGGCTGTTCCTCCATTTTTACGCCGGTGGGAATCGGCGTTGGCGTGATTGTCGCAGTAGGCGTGGGCGAAGGAGTCGGAGTGGCGGTTGATGTGGAAGTTGGCGTAAGTGTTGCCGTTGCAAAGGGATTTGGCAAATTGCTGAGTCCTTCGCAGGACAAGATCGCCAGTGACAGAAACGATGCAACCAAAATTAGGGATAGTGAAGTTCTCTTGCTTTTCATTCTTTTCCTCCTTATCATAAAATTTCCCTCCCGCTGACTAAATGACGGGAGGGAATTATAAATCGAATTTGTAAGTAAGCAGGTCTTCCTGTTAGTTCTTTTTCATGATTTGGTCGAATGTAGTACCCTTGAGGCGGGTGATTAAATCGTTCTGCGCTTCGCACCAAACGGGGCGCAACGGGCAATTCTCGTCAAATGTGCAGGCGCCACCATCGCTGACACATTCATTGAGCATGATTGGGCCGTCGATGGCTTCGATCACTTCAAGCAAGGTGATATCCTTGGGCTCGCGGGCGAGTGTCACGCCGCCGCGCGCACCGCGCGAAGTGTGCAACAGTCCGGCAATGGATAGTTGCGAGATAATCTTGGCTAGGAAGGACGGCGGAATGTGCTGTTCTTCTGCAACCTGGCTGGTCGCTGAACGCTCCGAAGGACCTCGTTGGGCCAGATACAACACTGCTCGTACAGCATAATCGGCTTGGCGTGTGATTTGCATATCGTACCTCTTTTTATCGCTAATTAGACCTGTTATACCGATTTTATTGTTCCATGCTTCACAAGGCAAGTGATGGAGGTCATGGAGGAATGATGACCTTTTACTCCAATTAAAAAGCCCCTCTTCACAATTGAAGAAGGGCAGGAGCTTTAATCGGTGAGTGTAAGGCTGCCGGCGCCCATTTTAATAATAAATGTCAGCGTGGGCCCTTCACCTTTTTGGGTATAAGTATCGCCATCCTGTGCCCAATTCGAGCTGGTGCTTACGCTTTTTAGGCCGCCTTCCACCGTTGCAACCACGTTCACGTTTTTCGGAATGCGTAAGGTCACATTGCTGAGGCCGCTATCAATGCTAACCGTCGCGTCGCGTTTCAAATTCCCAGTGAAATCCAGCGTGTAGTCGCCTGCTCCGCCCTGAAAGATCATGGTATTGAAGTTCGCATTTGCCAGGCCGGTCAACTTCACATTAGAGGCACCCGTCTCGAAACGCAGAACAGACATTTCGGTCTGGTTCGGAGACGAGAATGAAAGCTGGACGTTCGCCGCGCCGTTCTTGATCGTCAGGCCAGTCAATGCGAGGCCGCCGAATTCAAAAGTCCCTTGATACGCACCGGCCTCTATATTCAAATCCATGGGTGTGCTGCCAAGTTTCAAGTCCCATTCATTTTTGACATTATTCAATGACGGAAGACCAGAAAACTTGAGATCGCCCTGTTGGATTTGAACATCTCCATCATTTTGTTTGACTTCAGGCTTGAGATCGGGGATATTGTATGTGGCCGTTCCCGCGACGAGTTTGCCTTCCAGTGCGCCCGCTTCGACATTTAAATCGCCCGCGCCAAACGTGAGACTCAAACGCGCCTCGCCGGATGTTGGAGCGGCTACCATTATTTGATCTGTCACTTCCGGCCCGGGCGTGGGAGCCTTTGGAATGTTGACGCTGAAGCCGCAAGCCAAACTGGTCAGTGCAAGCGCAAAAACTGCGGGAATAATTTTATAGTTCATAAAAAGTCTCCTTCTGAAGAATATACGAAGGAGACTTGAAACCGTTGCGAATGAAAAATTCTTGCGTTTGTCTTTATTTATCTCCGATGAATTCACGCCACCTTGCGGCCTTTTGGAATTTCAGGAGTTTTCATGGCTGCATCCAAAGCCTGGCTCAACGAACGCACTTCGATAATTTCGATTCCACTCGGATAGGCTTCGGCTTTGCGAATCGCCTTTGGCACAATCGCGGTTTTGAATCCTAATTTAGCTGCCTCGCGCAAGCGTGCCACCAATTGGCTGGACATACGCAGTTCACCGGCTAAACCGATCTCGCCAATCAACACAGCCTCAGCACGCACGGGAACATCGCGCCACGACGAGGCGATTGCAGCGGCCACAGCCAAATCTGCAGCAGGCTCTTCGATTTGAATCCCGCCGACCACGTTCACGAAAATATCCTGCTCGGCGAGTTTGAGTCCCACGCGTCGAGTAAGCACCGCCGCGATCAGCAGAAGCCGGTTGAAGTCCACGCCATTCGGCGTGCGACGCGCATTGCCAAATTGTGTGGGAGAAGTCAATCCCTGAATCTCAACCAGAATCGGACGCGTGCCTTCCATCGTCACAGCAATCGCCGAGCCTGCGGCATTGACCATCCGCTCGGCGAGAAACGCCTCCGATGGATTCGTCACTTCGATCATCCCGCCCTCGCGCATCTCGAACACGCCCACTTCGGAGGTTGCGCCGAAACGATTCTTTACCGAGCGCAGCAAGCGATAAGCCTGGAAGCGATCGCCCTCCAAATACAAAACCGTATCCACAATGTGTTCGAGCACACGCGGCCCGGCAATCGCGCCTTCTTTCGTCACATGGCCGATCATAAACACCGTGATGCCGCTCGACTTCGCCAGCTCGCGCAATTGCGAAGCACACTCGCGTACTTGCGAGACCGAGCCCGCGCTCGAATCGAGTTCGGACAGATAAACCGTTTGGATCGAATCGACGATCAACAGATCGGGCTTGACCTGGCTGACGTGATTCAGAATGATCTCGAGATTCGTTTCGGTGACGAGCAACAGCGCTTCGGGCACGGACCCCGATTTGGTTCCGTTTAGACGCGCCGCGCGCATCTTGATCTGTCGCTCCGATTCCTCGCCCGACACATACAACACGCGCTTACTCTTTGCCATTTCCATTGCCATCTGCAACATCAACGTGGATTTGCCAATGCCCGGATCGCCGCCAACGAGAACAATCGAGCCCGGCACAATTCCGCCGCCGAGCACGCGCGCAAATTCGCCCATCGATAAATGAATGCGGTCTTCTGCTTCGCCAGCGATTTCACCGATGGAACGCGGCTGGGAACGACCCGTCAGTCCGCGCACCGCGGTTTGTTTGCTGACTGGTTCATCGTGCACGATCTCCTCAACCATGCTATTGAACGATCCGCATTGCGGGCACTTGCCCATGTAGCTGGCAGAGACGCGTCCACATTCCTGGCAGACGAAGCGAGTGTGAGTTTTAGCCATGACGACCTCATAAAACATATAGGGGCGAAGCATGCTTCGCCCCTACGAGTATAACAGAATTTTTGTTCTAAGCGACGGCTGCGTAGACTTGGTCCAGCAATTCCACGAATTCGCGCGTTGGCCTTTGGCGCAGAATATCTTTGCGTTCTTCGCGCGTCAGAGTCTTCAATAATAAATATTGAATGGCATGTTTGCGAAAGAGACGCTGACCATCTTCCTGCCCATAGAATTTGATGTTGCGCGCCAGATGCTCGCGCATGATCTCGCGGACTTGTTCAGGCGGAACCTGCTCGCGCTCAAGCCCAGAAAAGATCCACGGATTGGCAATTGCGCCGCGCCCGATCATGGCCGCGTCGCAGCCGGTATATTGTTTCATGCGCGCGATATCCAAAACGGATCTCACATCGCCGTTTCCGATGACTGGAATTTTGACGATTGAGCGCACTTCAGCGATGGCATCCCAATTGGCGTGGCCGCCATAGCTCTGTTCTTTTGTCCGCCCATGGATGGCGATCAGCGCGCCGCCGTTTTCCTCCACGATGCGCGCGATCAATTTGTAGCTGCGGAAGTCATCCCAACCGAGACGGATTTTCCCAGTGACAGGAATCTCCAGCGCGGCGGTGAGTTTGCGAAAGGTGTGCGCGATCTTCAGCGGCGTGCGCATCATGCCCACGCCCGCGCCGCGATAGACCACACTTTTCGCGGGGCAGCCCATGTTGATGTCAATGATGTCCGGGCGCATTTCCTGCACGCGCAGCGCGGCCTCGAGGATCTTATCGGGATCGTCGCCGTACAGTTGAAACGCGACCGGGCGTTCGCCTTCTTCGAAATAAAGTTTTTTGGCGGGCTGTTTGGAGCGGCTCAGGATTTTATCGGCTTGCACAAACTCGGTGTAGCTTATGGCCGAACCGAGCGAACGACAAATGGAACGGAACGGCCAATCGGAATAACCATCCATCGGCGCGAGGATCGCGTCGCCGTAAATCGGAATGTTGTGGACGAAGAAGGTTGGATTCACAAGAGTAATTATACCTGTGGGCAATCTTGAATCTAAATGACCGGACAGGCGAATTAAACTGGGGAGCGGAAGAACTAAATTTCCCTGCGGAGGGATTAAGTCGGGGAGCAGGGGAACTAAATTTGGGAGCGGAGGAATTAGGTCGGGAAGCGGGGGAACTAAATTGGCGAGTGGAGGAATTAAGTCGGAAAGCGAGAAAACTAAATTGAGGAGAGAGGAAATTTGAATGCGGAGCGGAGGAAGAAAATTGTGGAAATAGGTAACTCACATTCCCTTTGGTGGGATGAGGGAGTTACCGGCGCGAGGAACGCATCGCTGCAAATCGGAATATCGCGCATTCAAACGTTTGGGGATTATTCGTGGTTTAAGTTTTGTTGTCTGCGAAAGCCAGCACCTCAATCGTTAAGCCGAAATAAAGCATTGCCGAATCGATCATGAAAGGAATTCGCCTGTATAATTTTTAGAGAGTTATTTGGATTGGAGTCTTCCATGGATGAACTTCGCATTGCTGAGAAAAATGATCTGGGCACGGATCGCGGGCGCGGTAATTTGTTGGGCATCGAGCCGTATATCACGCCGCTGGACTACGCTTCACAAACCTCGCTCTATGCCAAACTGGATGGATATTTGTCCGTGGCGCGTGGGCTTGGTTGGATCAATGAGAAGACGATTGTAGTCTGGCCGGAATATATCGGCACGTGGCTGGTGCTGGCGGATGAAAGTCCATCTCTTTATCAAGTTCAAACGATGGCCGCGGCGGAAACCAAACTGGTCTTTCGGCATCTGTTCCCATTTATTTGGTATTGGCTTACTGCCAAAGAAAAGAGTCGACAGGAAGCCGCGTTCTTTCGAATCAAAGCCAAACGCATGGCCGAGATTTATAACGCGGTCTTTTCGGATTTGGCGCGGTCCTATTCGATCACCATCGCGGCGGGTTCCATCGTGTTGCCGGAACCGTCCATCGCAAATGGACAAGTTAAAGCGGGACGCGGCGCGTTATATAACGCGGGAGCAGTTTTCGGTCCGGATGGAACGGTGTATCCGACCATTTTGCGGAAAGCATTTCCGACCTCCGAAGAACTGCCTTTTACTACGCCCGCGCCGGTGGATGACATCCCTGCGTTTGATACAAAGG
>DATKNJ010000347.1:0-6251 GCA_035541395.1 Anaerolineales bacterium | reverse complement strand
TCAGGCCATCAGCGCCTACGCTCCTCATCCTGCAGCCGCTCGCCTGTGGGAAGAATATCTTTACTCTGATGAAGGCCAGAACACTTTGATCAAAGGCTTCTGCACGCCAGCCCGTATGGCAGACATGCTCTCACGTAACGTAGTGCCCGCTGCCGCCCAGGCTGCGCTTCCGCCCGCGGACATGTTGGCTGCTGCCACGATCCCCAGTCCGGATCAATTGAATGCGGCTCGCGCGGCTGTCAAAGCCCAATGGGATTCCGTTGTTGGTCTGGATATCAAATCCGGTCAGTAGACAGATCGCAGTTTTTTCCCCATCCACCTTTATTTGGCGTGGCCTGGTCATATCCGGGCCACGCCTACCCCACTCAATGAAAATGGCTGAAATCGCAACGAGAATCGAATCGCCAAAAACCGTAACCCGATCCCAATCATTTACATCGCTTGCCAACTGGATCGGCGTCTTTCCATTTTTCTTATTCATTCTGGTCTTCTTGGTTATTCCATCGACCAACCTGTTCATTGGGGCTTTTCAAGACCAACATGGAAATTTTACATTTTCCAATGTCAGAGTACTTTTAGATCCATATGTTCTTAAATCGTATTCCATCAGCCTTCAAATAAGCGTTATTACCTCAATTGTCGGTGGAATCATGGGCTTCTTTATCGCGTATGCCATCACGATTGGGAAAGCACCAGCTTGGATGCGGAACATCATCACAAGTTTTTCCGGCCTGGCAGCCAATTTTGGCGGCGTGCCCCTGGCTTTTGCATTTATCGCCACTCTGGGACATACCGGCTTTGTAACCGCCTTCTTGAAAAATATCTGCTTTACCGGGGTGGGCGGAACACAATCCTGCCCGTTCGATATTTACAACGCGGGATTCAATTTATACAGCGTAACAGGCTTAACACTGGCATATCTTTATTTTCAATTCCCACTCATGGTATTGACCATCACACCTGCATTAGAAGGTTTACGAAAAGAGTGGCGTGAAGCCTCCGAAAACCTGGGAGCCAACGCGCCTCAATTTTGGTGGTATATTGCCCTGCCGATTCTTTGGCCATCCATTTTAGGTTCTGCTATTCTTCTCTTCGCCAGCGCGTTTGGAGCATATGCCACTGCCCAAGCGTTGACGGGAGGCAGTATCTATCTCGTCACAATTTTGATCGGGCAACAAATTCGCGGAGATGTGTTGAACAATCCGAATGAGGGCTATGCATTGGCTTTTGGAATGGTTGTGATCATGGCGTTTTGCATTACGGTCTATACCATCTTGCAACGCCAAACAACCCGATGGTTAAAGTCATGAAAAAGAATCCTCTCAACTGGTGGGCGCTGTTTTGGGCGGTTCTTGCCCTTTTATATTTTTTTGTACCCTTATATGGGACATTTGATTTTTCGCTCCGCATGGAAAGAGGCAAACTGAGTCTGCTGGCTTATCAGAATGTGTTATCCGATCCGCAATTCCTGGCCAGCTTCCGTTACTCGGCTACGATGGGCATTATCACAGTGGTCGTGAGTGTGCTGCTCTTTCTGCCTACAATCTATTGGATGTATTTGAGACTCCCCCAAGCGCGGCCAATTGTCGAGCTGATTACGATCCTGCCTTTTATCATCCCAGTGATCGTTTTCGTATTTGGCTTGATTCGGACTTTTTCCGGTCCCCCTCTGCAATTAACAATCACACCGTTCAAAACAGACATCCTGATCACCGCAGGTTATGTGATTCTCTCGATGCCTTACATGTACCGGGCGATTGACATTGGCATGCGTTCGATTGACGTCCGCACACTTACGGAAGCGGCGCAAAGCCTGGGTTCAAACTGGCTCCAAATCTTGTTCAATGTGATTTTTCCGAACCTGAGAGTCGCGGTTTTGAGTGGAGCTTTGATCTGCTTTGCCACTGTGATTGGCGAGCTTATCCTTGGAGATTTTCTTGTCCGCCCCGCCCTTGGGCCTTACATGGTCCAAGTGGGTCGCGACCAGGCTTATCAACCGGCGGCCATGGCCATGCTCAGTTGGGGATTGACTTGGATTTGCCTGGGCCTGATTCAGTTCTTTAGCCGCGGCCGAACGAGCCAGCAGCAATTCACGGGTCGATGAAGAAGCGTTGAGGTAATGATGGCATATCTAGAACTTTCACATGTTCACAAGTCTTTTACAAGCGTTTCCGCTGTCCACGATTTCAACCTGAGCGCGCAGCAAGGTGAGTTCATTTCCTTTTTGGGTCCCAGCGGTTGCGGAAAGACAACCACACTGCGCATGGTGGCCGGATTTGAATTACCGACTTCCGGTGCAATCTCAATCGATGGTAAAGAACTAACTTACGTTCCACCCAATAAACGAAATGTAGGGATGGTGTTCCAAGCTTATGCTTTGTTCCCCAATATGACGGTCGCCGAAAATATTGGTTATGGGCTGAGAATTTCCGGGAAGTCAAAGACAGAAATTGCGCAGCGAGTCAAAGAGATGCTGTCTTTGATTCACATGGAAGAATTCGGTAACAGGTATCCTGGGCAGATGTCCGGCGGCCAGCAGCAACGCGTCGCGCTGGCGCGCGCTTTAGCCATTCGCCCGCGAGTCTTATTGCTGGACGAACCCCTTTCGGCTTTGGATGCGAAGATTCGTGTGGAATTGCGCCAGGAGATTCGACGCATTCAACAGCAATTGGGAATCACCACCATTTATGTGACGCACGATCAGGAAGAAGCGTTATCGATTTCTGATCGAATCGTGGTGATGAATGAAGGAAAAGTGGAACAGATTGGAACCGCCTCCGAGATATACAATTTTCCAAAGACTGAGTTCGTAGCCAAATTCGTTGGGCAACTCAACCTCATGGCAGTAGATATTGTGAACTTGGCAGAAGGTTTGGTTAATGTCGGTGGGCAGGCTGTGCGGACAACGCAGACTTTGGATCACACCAACGGTCACGCGATTCGTCTCGCCATCCGGCCAGAGGAATTAAATCCCGGACATCGAGATGGTGAAAACAACCTCATCGGGAAGGTGACCACTGTCACGTACTTAGGGCCTATTGTACGCGTGCAAATTGACGTAAACGGCAATATGGTCTCAATGGATATGTTC
Organism: Anaerolineales bacterium; assembly: GCA_035541395.1. GTDB lineage: Bacteria > Chloroflexota > Anaerolineae > Anaerolineales > Villigracilaceae > JACPVF01. The sequence continues at coordinate 3,160 of DATKNJ010000347.1, read as the reverse complement.
AATGAAATAAGACAGCGCGTACCTGATATCGGCGAGTCGTTTGATTTCAGTTTTCATCCGGATGCATGTTGGTTACTATGACTGCGAATCCAATTCCTTCCTGGAAAGATAAAGCGTTGTTCACACCCGGGCCATTGACCACCAGCGCATCGGTCAAACAGGCCATGTTACGCGATCTCGGTTCACGCGACCCGGAATTTATCGCGGTGGTAAAAGAAGTCCGTGAGAGGCTGGTGGAACTGTGTGCGGATTCGGATGAATACACTGCCATCCTAATGCAAGGCAGTGGCACATTTGGAATCGAGGCCGCGCTGTCATCGGTCATTCCGCCGGACGGCAAGTTGCTGATTCTGATCAACGGCGCATATGGAAACCGAATGCTCAAGATCACGGACACGCATCATATCCAAACCGTTACCCTGATTTATAGTGAAGACACGCAACCCGATCCTTCCGACTTGGAAACGATGCTTTTGGACGACACCTCGATCACACATGTGGCACTCGTCCATTGCGAAACGACTACCGGTATCATCAATCCGATCAAAACGTACGGGGAGATCGTGAAAAAACATCGGTGTATTTATATCGTTGATGCAATGAGCAGTTTCGGTGCATACCCAATTGATTTGAAAGACTGCGGCATCGATTATTTGATTTCCTCTTCCAACAAATGTATCGAAGGTGTGCCAGGCTTTTCTTTCATATTGGCGCGCAAAGAAAGTTTACTTGCCACGCGCGGTTTTGCGCGCACAGTGAGTCTCGATTTGTTTGCGCAATGGGAAGGTCTCGAAAGAGATGGTCAGTTTCGCTTTACGCCGCCCACCCATGCGATTTTGGCTTTTCGACAGGCACTTCGCGAGTTGGAACAGGAAGGCGGAATAGTAGCGCGGCGCGGACGCTATCGCCAAAATTATGAGCTTGCGTTAACCGTCATGCAGAAGATGGGTTTTCGACCTTATCTCGATGAAGAGAAGCGCGGCTATATCATCACCTCGTTTTATTATCCCGATCATCCCAATTTCAAATTTTCGGATTTCTACGCGCGCTTGAGCGAGCGCGGTCATGTGATTTATCCGGGCAAGTTGAGTCAAGCCGATTGTTTCCGCATCGGCCATATCGGACGATTGTCCACACGCGATACAGGCGCGTTGATGGCTGCCATCGCCGAAACACTGGATGAGATGGGCGTACACATTACGCAAAAGGTTGAACCCTAACATGGATTTTCTCTTTCGACGTTTTTATCGCGGCTCGCTGAAGGCAGTCATCCTCGACTGGGCTGGAACTGCAGTGGATTACGGTTCTTTCGCGCCGACGGCTGTGTTCTTGCGCCTGTTTGAGAGTCGCGGCGTTCAGATCACTACCGATGATGCGCGTTCCGGCATGGGCTTAATGAAGAAAGATCATCTGAAAACCATTCTGGCTCGTCCTCCTGTGGCTGAGGCCTGGAAATCTGCACACGGCGCGCCAGCCTCCGAGGCTGATGTGGATGGTTTATTCAACGATTTCGTACCCATGCAGCTCTCTGTATTAAGAGAATATGCTGAACCGATTCCGGGTTTGCTCGATGTGATCAAACAATTACGCGATCGAGGAATCAAAATCGGTTCCACCACTGGTTATATCCGTTCGATGATGGATGTCCTCGCGCCGGTCGCTGCACAAAAAGGATACGCGCCCGATTGCATCATTTGTCCGGACGAAGTCCCTGCCGGAAGACCGTATCCGTGGATGTGCTATCAAAACGCGATCCAGCTTGAGGTTTTTCCAATGCAGGCCATGGTCAAGGTTGGTGATACGCTGCCCGACATCGAAGAAGGTTTGAATGCAGGCATGTGGACAGTTGGCTTATCCTTAACTGGAAACCTGCTCGGCTTGAGCGAATTGGAAGTGAACGCGTTGGCTAATGAAGTAAAGAATAACATGCGTGAAAAAACCTCCTCACAGCTTTATCAAGCTGGCGCGCATTATGTCATCGATGGCATTTGGGATTTGCCAAAAATTTTGGAAGATATCGAATTTCGGCTAACGCGCGGAGAATATCCCTAATGCGGCTCGACATTTCAGAAAAACCATCCGCCCCGATCGCGCTGTTTGACCTGGACTACACTCTGCTTGATGGGGATAGCGAAGCATTGTGGGGTCGGTTCTTATTTGAAAAAGGACTCGTAGGGCAAGATTTTCTGGAACAGATGACGGCCTATTATCGCGATTACGAACAGGGTACTCTCGACGTTTATCAATATGAAGCTTTTCTACTTCAGCCATTAACACTTCATCTGACAGAAAACATTTTAGGTTTGCGTGATGAATACTTGGATCGCGTTCATGATGTTGTACGTCCCGCGTTGATGCGCCGCGTCGAGTGGCATCGCCAGCAGGATCATATTCTTATATTAATTACGGCAACTAACAATTTTCTGGCCGAACCCATCGCGTCCATGCTTGGCTTTTCGAACTTAATTTGTACGCAAATCCGTTTGGAACGTGGAAGATTCACGACAAACCTGGATGGTATCCCCGCTTTTCGTGAGGGAAAGATCTTGCTGCTTGAAAAATGGTTGGATGAATCAGGCAACAGCTTTAAGGGTAGTTGGGGTTATAGCGACTCTCACAATGATTTGCAATTGCTCGGTCTAGTCGATCACGCGGTAGTTGTTTCACCAGACGACCTCTTGAGAAATTATGCCAGCCTTCGCAATTGGGAAATTATGGAAGAAAATACTTGATAGGTAAAAAAACTAATTTTAACTTTTGGCACGTAAAACCATATGTTATGAGCAACAAAGGCCTCTATCGCGACTAACGATAGAGGCCTTTTAGCCTAGGACCCGACATGGGCAGCGAGGATTAATTTCAGCAGGTTTTGTTGTATATGCCCGTCAATGCATTCCATAAGGATTCGGCCATGAGCTCGCATGCTGCGAGAGCCTCGGTTTGGTCTTCTGCCGAAAGCTGTTCGAGTGCAGCGAGCAGCTTTTCGGATTCATGTTCGTTGGATGAGTGGATTTCAAAATAAGGTTCTGTATCAGCGGGAAGGTGATAGTGAGTCTTCAGGCCGTTCAATTTGGATTGCGCGGTGGCGGGTTGTTGCATTTCGAAAGCATACATCGCGCCCAGGCTGGAGGTGGTTTTGCCGAACAGTCGATGAGCGGTA
>DATKNJ010000346.1:0-3653 GCA_035541395.1 Anaerolineales bacterium | reverse complement strand
ATAATTCTCTGTGATAATATCTAAAGCCTGCCGAGTTTGATTTATAGGCATGTAGAACTCCTCGGTTGAATCACGAACATTAAGATTATATCAGTGAGCCAACTGCAGACAGTATAATTTGCTGGTGGTTATGGAAAGAATTTACCTGGATTATGCCGCGACGACGCCCGTACATCCGCGCGTACTCGAAGCGATGCTCCCCTACTTTAACGGTTCTTTCGGGAACCCGTCATCTGTTCACCGTTATGGACAGAAAGCCGAGGCCGCCTTAGAGTCTGCGCGTGAGACGGTCGCGTCGGTATTGCATTGCCGTCCCGATGAAATCGTGTTTACTTCCTGCGGTTCTGAATCGGACAATCTCGCTTTGCGTGGCGCGATGTTGGCTAGACGCAAAAAGAATCGCACATGGCTTTTGACCTCGCGCACTGAACATCACGCGGTTAGCAAAACTGCTGAACAGTTGGAACGCGAATATGGTTTCCAGCTCGAATGGCTGCCAATAGATTCAAAAGGTGTAGTTACAGTTGAAGCGGTTAAAGGCGCGATCTGTGACGCGACCGCGTTGGTCTCGGTAATGTATGCCAACAATGAGATCGGCACGATCAATCCGATTTCTGAAATTGCCGCGTTATGTCGTGCCAATGGCATTTTGTTTCACACCGACGCGGTGCAAGCCGCGGCATATCTCGATTTGGATATTCAAAGACTCGGTGTGGATTTGCTCTCGCTCGGCGCGCACAAACTGTATGGGCCGAAGGGAGTCGGCGCGTTGTATGTTCGTAAAGGGACTGAGTTGATTCCTTCGCAAACTGGCGGCGGACAGGAAAACAATCTGCGCGCAGGTACACAAAATGTGCCATTGATCGTTGGTTTTGCGGAAGCGCTGCGGTTAGCCGCGGAAGAACGCGAAGAACGCGTCGCACATGTGAAGCCATTGCGCGATCACATCATCGGTGCGGTGCTTGAGTCGATCCCCGATTCGAAGCTTACGGGTCACCCAGAAGGTCGTTTGCCGAATCATGTTTCATTCGTCTTCAAAGATGTAGATGGTAACTTGCTGTTGCAGTTGCTCGACGCGGCGGGCTTTGCTTGTTCATCGGGTTCGGCGTGCAAGACTGGCAATCCTGAGCCGAGCGAAGTAATTACATCCCTCGGCTTTTCGCGCGAATGGGCATTGGGTTCGTTGCGCGTGACGTTGGGAAAAGATTCAACCTCGCAGGAAATTGAGTCCTTTTTGAAGACTTTGCCATCTTTGGTTGAAAAGGCACGAGGATTAAACCGGAGGTAAACAGAACTTGAATATGTATATCTGTTCATCCTCGGTGAATCATGTCTAAAGTCGTGGTTGCAATGTCCGGTGGCGTGGACTCATCTGTGGCGGCGGCTTTGCTCAAGCGGCAAGGTCACGACGTGACGGGCATGATGCTGCGTTTGTGGTCCGAGCCGGGCAAGGAAGATTCCAATCGCTGTTGCACGCCCGATTCGATGGCACAAGCGCGGCGCGTGGCTGCCTTATTGGATATTCCATTTTATGTAGTGGACGCGAAAGACGTCTTTCGCAAAACAGTCGTGGAATATTTTTTGGAAGGTTACGCTTCCGGCAGGACGCCGAATCCGTGTCTCGTGTGTAATCGTTCCATCCGCTGGGAGTTTTTGCTCAATCACGCGCTAGCGCTCGGCGCGGAGTTTATGGCAACTGGTCATTACGTTCGCTTGAAAGACGAAGGCGGGCAGAAGAAGTTATTCAGAGCTGTAGATCCATTGAAGGATCAGTCGTACGTGTTGCATGTTTTAAATCAAGAGAAATTGCGCCACGCCATGTTCCCGATTGGTGATTATCCCAAGACGGAGATTCGCAAATTGGCCGAATCGTTTGGTTTGCCAACCGCCTCGCGCAAAGACAGTCAGGACTTGTGCTTTTTGGCCGGTGAGGATTATCGTAACTTCCTCCAGCGCAACGCGGCAGAGATGTTGAGGGCTGGCGAGATCGTGACACGTGCTGGCGAAGTAGTCGGTCAGCATAATGGGTTGGCGAATTACACGATTGGTCAGCGCAAGGGATTGGGCATCGCTTCGCCGGTTCCGTCATATGTGTTGGGAAAAAATGCCGCGTCAAACACGCTGATTGTTGGTACGGAAGACGAACTCGGTACGCGCGAGCTGACCGCGAAAGATGTCAATTGGTTGAATGGGGAGGTACCTTCTTCATCGTTCCGCGCAGAAGTGAAGATTCGTTACACCGCGCGGCCCGCGTGGGCGGAAGTGACTCCGTTAAACGGCGGACAGGCCAAGGTCGAGTTCGAAGCGCCGTCGCGGGATGTAACAGCCGGTCAGGCCGCGGTGTTTTACGTCGAAGAGGAAGTGATCGGCGGCGGGATTATCGTCTAAATGATTTGGCCATAAATGAGCGCAGATAAAAGATATAATCTGATGAGCGTGGCAAGTTCATCAAGGGATAAGTGTTCATCCGTGTTTATCTGTGGTAAGACTTTCTAAAATCTTCCAGATGCTCGAGGACATGACCATTCCAGCTTTGATCCTCGGATTCCTGATCTCAAGTTTATACGGCGCGTTATATCATCTGTTGCGCGGTGGAAATTTTTGGCGCATGGTGATGGATTTGGCGTTGGCTTGGGCCGGATTCGCGGCCGGGCATTATTTGGGATTATGGCGCGGCTGGATTTTGTTCCCACTCGGCCCGTTGAATTTGGGCGTGGCGACCATCGGCAGTTTGCTTTTCCTGGGGCTTGGAGACTGGTTGAGTCACATCGAGGTGAAACAAAAAACTAAGGTATAATCTGCGGCTGCATTTCGGAGGAAAATGGAAACGATCAAATTTCTAGTTGACCTGTTCCTGCATCTCGACACTTACTTGAGTCAGGTAATTTCTCAATACGGCGTGTGGACGTACGCGCTGTTGTTTGTGGTGATCTTCATTGAAACCGGTTTGGTGGTGACACCGTTTCTGCCGGGCGACTCGCTTTTGTTCGCGGCGGGCACGTTCGCGGCGCTCGGCTCGCTGGACTTGTATTTGTTGCTCGGCCTTTTGATGGTGGCTGCAGTTGGCGGGGATACCGTTAATTACTGGATCGGTCATTATCTCGGCGACCGCGCTTACAACATCAAGTGGATCAAGCGCGAGTACATGGACAAGACTCACGCCTTCTTCGAGAAGCACGGCGGCAAGACGATCTTTCTAGCGCGCTTCGTTCCCATCGTGCGCACGTTTGCGCCGTTCGTGGCAGGCGTAGGGCACATGTCCTACGGCTATTTCATCTCGTACAATATTTTCGGCGGAATTTCGTGGGTGGCGTTGTTCACGCTGGCGGGATATTTCTTTGGCAACATTCCATTCATCAAGCATAACTTCGAGTTCGTGATCATTGCCATCATCCTGATCTCGGTGCTGCCAATGTTCTACGAAGCGTGGAAGTCGCGGCGAGAGTCAAAAGCCAAGGTTGAAGCAGAGACGCCGTAAGGCGTCTCTTTTTATTATGAAATGGCTTGCGATGTTATTTTCGCTATTTATTGTGTGGGTAATCATCTCTGCGGATGAAAGTACGCTTCCACATGCCATTCACGCGCTTTATAACTTTCCGAATGGCGATAAAGTTGGGCATTTCATCCTATACGGATTGCTCAACTTGATTTGG
>DATKNJ010000345.1:0-19836 GCA_035541395.1 Anaerolineales bacterium | reverse complement strand
TTCCCTTTCTTGGGTTTGAATTTCGTAAATACGCAGAACCTAATCCTCGATTGGGTTTTGTCTCTTCTTTTCTAATGGGTGTATTTTTCTCTGCCGGATGGACGCCATGCATCGGGCCGACTCTCGGCATTGTGTTAACGATTGCCGGGACATCAGCTTCGATATATAAAGGTATTCTGCTTCTAGCACTTTATTCTTTAGGACTTGGCTTGCCCTTTATCGTCACTGCGCTTGCTATCGACCGGATCGGTGTATGGATAAAACGCATGACCAATCTGACGCGATACGTGACACTTGCCGCGGGAATATTTTTGGTTGCTGTGGGCATGTTGTTAATTCTTGGCCAACTCAATTTTCTTGGGCAGTTTTTCCCTGGCCTCGCGATTTACATTTAATACGCGGGGAAATATCCCAAATGGCAACCTGATATAAAACATGAGCCAACGACTATTTTATGGCGTTGGCCGATAGATATGCGGGGCGATCCAAACCGCGCTCCCGTCGATGCGGTTGCCTTTGGTTTGCACAGCCAGATCGAATTGAACAGTTTTTCCGGCGATGCCATCCAATGGATAATCGACCACGATCGGCGAGTTTGCAAACAGATAGCGCCAATGTGTTATGCCGTTTTGGCCGCGTGAATCAAAATAATCCAAAACAAATTCTACGTCACAGAATGAATGAGCGCGGCAGGCCAGTACAGCTCGGAAACGGTCACCGCTTTTTACTGTGAACGTGGGATATTTACTGGAAATCGTTTCGACGCCCGTTTGAGGGGGAAAGGTTAATAGCAAGTCAATGTTCGATGACAAGTTTTGGATTTCTCCGTTGAGCTTCATCACATAGCCTGCATCTGCTTGCGATTGGTCTCCCGGGCATGGCAAATCTCCTGTTTTTGTAAACCATTGTGCATTGCACATTTGATCAACAAAATCAAAAACCTTATTGGCGCTTGATTCAACAGGCAAGCCAATCGAGGTGAAATCGGGCGTTGGCGAAACGGTCGCGGTGATGGTTGGGATCGGTGTGTTGGTCGGAGCCGGTTGTGTGGCCGTTGCAACAGGTTGAGCAGTCGAAGTCGTTACTTGGTTTGCTGGATTCTTTCTAGAGAAAGCGCATCCGCTCAAAAGGAGTCCAACCAGCAAGAATGAGAATAATTTTTTCATGGTGTTATCGTTTTCCTGTGATATTTATACCAAAAAGTCTGATGTTGTTGAGCAGAATTAATTTCCATCAGAAAATCAATTGGGACAATGCGGTCTACCTTTCCTTGCGCAATCACATCGGGGCGCGCGTCGAAGTACACTTGCGTGTCCTGGCCCGACTTCAACAATGGATAATCTTCCTGTGTCACGTTGACCATCGCTTCCAACGCTTTTGGATCGATGATCTTGAACAGGATGTCGTTTTCGTGAAACGGTTGATTGGCGATTGCATCCACTTCGATCACAATGCCATTGAACGGTGCTTTCAATTCCATTCGATCCAGTGTGGTTTGTGCATCATCCAATTGTGCTTTCTTCAACGCTAGGTCATTATCGGCGTTTGCAATCGTATCTACATCTGCATAGCCTCGATACCAATGGGGTATGGGGATTTGGCGGCCGCGAACGGTTTTGAAGGTAATTCTCTCGAGCCACGTCATTTGGTTCAAGGATAGGCGATAGTCGTAAGCTTTTTGATAAGCATCTTGCGCATCCTTCAACGCGATCTGTGCTTCCGCTTTGGAGTGATCGTCGAGAGTCGCGAGCATTTGGCCAGCGGACACACTGTCACCGGCTCGAACGAACACTTGAGAAATGTCGCCATCGGTCGGCATCAAAACTTGTGTTTCACTTGTGTTGGATAACGTGCCGGGCGCTTCGACCGTTTGGCTGACATCGCACTTGGTCACCGCGGCAGTTTGCGGCGCTTGAGGCGTAGGCGGCTCCTGCGCTGAACTGGCGAAACCGAAATATCCTGCCGCGCCGATAATCAGAATCACAGCGATTGAGATCACGATGATGGTTCCGGTTTTCATGAGGCTTATCTCAACCTTTCACAGCATGGAATAAAAAACTGGCAATGGAATTCATTGCCAGTGAGTGTACCGATATTGGATTTCAAGGGGATTGTGAGGCGATTAAGGTTTCGTAATCTCCCTTACCAATCTATAGCCGATGCCCGGAACCGTGAGCAGTAATTTCGGGCGGCTGGGATCATCTTCCACTTTTTCGCGCAATCGTCGGATGTGCACGTTGACCGACTTCTCGCTTTCCAGATCTGGCGCGAATCCCCAAACGGCTTCCACGATCTGTGCGCGCGTCATGGCCTGACCACGGTGCTGTACCAAATAAGTAAGCAGACGGAACTCGATAGGTGTCAGCCCGATGATTTCATCGCCGCGTCGCGCCTGACCTGTTGCCTGGTCCAGCACGAGATCGGCTGTCACCACCACAGTGGATTCCGTTACCGCGTAATCCCCATACGCGCGGCGCAGCTGTGCGCGTATCCGCGAGACGAGTTCGCGCAGGCCGAACGGCTTGGTGACGTAATCGTCTGCGCCCATTTCCAATCCCAGTACTTTGTCCACTTCCTCGCTTCGGGCAGTCAGCATGATGATCGGCTGGTGAAACCCCATCTGGCGCATCTGACGGCAGAAGTCAAACCCGGAGCCATCGGGCAGGCGAATATCCAGCAGCACAAGATGAGGAACGCTCTTTTGGATATATGCGATTCCTCCTACGCCGCTGGATTTACAAGTCACCGCGAAGTTCTCGCGCAGCAACCCGGCTTGCAAACTTTCGGAAACCGATGGATCGTCTTCGATCACTAATATCTGCGATTGGCTCATTTTGATTCTCAACCGGGAATCTATGCCGAGATTATAGCATTCAGCCGAAAAGTTTTTTGTGGCTATGAGATTCCACGTTCGAGAATCTTCTGAGCTTATTTTGTGATCGTTAAACTGTCAGAATTCGGAGCGGTTCTACTGGCCTGCGCAATCATAAAGCGATACGCGCATATCTCCTTGAAAGCCACCGCTATTCGGGCCAAAGCCGCGGTTCGTAGAAGTTGTCGTTTCATCTGAGCCGACTCTTGTGCCATCCGGCGCGCCGCTGTTCTGTGTAGAAGTGTCGAAGCCTTGCACTAATTTGCAGGACGAAGTGACCCATGAAGAGATGTCCGAGTTTCCTCCCGGCGTGCCTCGTCCGCTCGCATCCCAATAGATATAACGCAGTTCACCGTCTTTCACCATGCGCGCCAGATCATCGGCTGAGACAACGTTATCCTGTCCCATGAAGCCTCCCATGTACAGTACCGGCCGTCCGGTGGCAAGCACATAGTCCGCGCCTTGCATGGAACTGGGCACTGCCATGAGGTACTTTATGTTTTTTGTATTGGCTTGCAAATAGTCCAATAAGCTTTGATTGATTTGCAGGCCGCGTTCAGTCACCGGGCCGATGCGGCCGCCGGAGTAGGCGCTTGGCAGAGATTGGTTCTGACTTGCGCTCAGGTCGGTGAGAACAGACCAAATTCCGGGTGTAGCAAATATCGCCGTGGTGACAAACATAAATCCGAGAGTGAAGCGAGTGGTCTGCATCCGAGTGCTGGCGGAGAAGATCAGAATCGCTATGCCGATGACCAACAGTGCGATTGTTTCAGGGAGCCACCAAATCGCCCGCACAAATCGAGCAGCGGTATACATTTGAAAGGCAGCGGTGCCCATCGCGGCCACGCCGAACACTGCGACGGCCAGCCACGGACGCGTATCTTTTAGATTCCATAGTTGACCAATGCCGATGCCCACCAACGCGACCAGCGGCGGCGCCAGCATGGACAGATAATATTCGTGGAAGAATCCGGCCACGCTGAAGAAGATGGCGCAAGTGAGAAGCCAGCCTCCCCAAAGAATGAGCGCTTGATGTTTTGGTGCGATCGGCCATTGCCAGCGCGAGGCGATCAGCAAAATGGCGCTCACGATTCCAAATGGCAGAAGCCAACTTACCTCTTTGCTCAACGGCGGGACAAATAATCTTGATATGCCGGCATTCCCAATGTCGAAGCCGCCGCCTCCTCCGCCTCTGCCGAACGGTGGATTGTTGCCATTGAAGTGATTGAAGCCGCCCGCAGGAAAGCCGGGATTGTCCCCGTTGAATCTATTTTGCGCGAATGAATTGTTGTTATTTCCATTTGGGCGATTTTGGAAGAAATTCTCCGGGCGCGCATTCTGACCTTGAAACTGCGGAGGCGCGAATCCGCCTGCGCGCGGCGGATTGTTTCCATCGCCGCGTCGCCCAAACATTCCCAACAAACGATCGATACCGTTATAGACGAGAATCAGGTTGGTTTCGGAATTGTCCGAGCTGCTGCCAACATAAGGTCGTTGAGTGGTAGGCGTTAAGTCCACTGCAACAGCCCACGAAAGGGAAACAGTTATCAATAAGATGGAAGCGATCAATAGCTTTCCAATCTTTGGCCAGAGTTTTTCTGATGAGCCGAGAAGATACATGCCAAAAAACGCGGGCAACGGCAGATACGCTTGCAGCATTTTGATATTGAAGCCAATGCCGACGAGTGTTGCGCCCAAAAGCAAATAACGGAGTTTGTTGGTTTCTGTGGCTTTGATGAACGCCCAAGCTGCCAAAAGCAGAGTCAGAATCAACGTGCTGTCGATGGTGTTGTTGCGGTCTGTTGCGACAACAACAGGCGTGATCGCTAGGGCCAGCGCGGCAATTAATCCAGGAACTGTGCCAAAGGAACGCCGAACCAAGTAATAGATTAAGAACACTGAAATGACGCCAGCAATTAATTCTGGCAGCAAAACGCTAAATCCACTGACACCTAAAAAGTAAGCCGAGATCGCTTGAAGCCAAAAACCAACCGGCGGTTTATCAATCGTGACCGAGCCGCCCGGCTCGGCAGCTACAAAGAAAAAGTTATGCCAGGATTGAAGCATACTCTTGACGCCGGCAGTGTAATAATGATTTGCATAGCCGAGCGCATCCAGGTTGGAAAAGCGCAGCCAGGCCGTCAGGATCACAATGGCGCCAATGCCTAGAATCTCCCAAATCCTTTCGCGCGAATAAGACAATGCTTGCTTATTTGAAGTGGCTAACGTGGAATTTTCTTGGAGTAATGAGCTCATTCTGGAGAGTATATTAGAAGGTTGTTAATGCCCCATAGCGAAAATAAGAAGATTTTGTGTGCTTTAATCAAACAAGGTAAAATTTTTTAAGTTTGAAAATATTTAATTGTGAATCGCAGAGAACGCGTGAAGCTCCGCGTTCTCTGCGATGTATTAGGTCGTTATGATTTGTCGCGCGTTTATAGCCAACTGCGTCCGTCTTGTGCGATAAGCGCTTCGGCGTTTTCAGGCCCCCAACTGCCGCTGGAATAATTAGGAAAATCCAATGGCTTAACAGAACTCCACGCGTCGAGCACGGGATCGACGACGCCCCACGCGTATTCAACCTGGTCGGCGCGCATGAACAAGGTCGCGTCGCCGAGCATCACATCCAACAGCAAAGTTTCATACGCTTCCGGCGGTTCGACTTTGAAGGCTTCGCTATAGCGGAAACGCATGTCCTGTGAACTGAGATGCATGGCCACACCAGGTTGCTTGGCTTGAAAGCGCAGACCGATTCCTTCATCAGGCTGGATTTCGATCTCTAGACGATTCGGTTGCCAATCGAGGCTGGCCGCGATGGGGAAGGAGCGATGCGGTACCGGACGGAATTGGATGATGGCCTTTGAAATGTTCTGTGCCATCCGTTTGCCGGTACGCATATAAAACGGGATATCCTGCCAGCGCCAGTTGTCGATAAAAAGCTTGAGCGCGGCAAACGTCTCTGTAGCGGAAGCAGGATCAACGTCCGGTTCGTTGCGATAGCTGATGACTTGTTTGCCTTCCAACCAACCGGGTCCGTATTGACCGCGCGCCGCGTGCCGGTGAAGTTCATCTATGGGAATGGGCCGGATGGCGCGCAGCACATCTACTTTGCGGGCGCGGATTTCATCGGCAGTGAACGCGGCTGGCGGCTCCATGGCAATGAGAGAAAGAATTTGCATCAGATGATTCTGAATCATGTCGCGCAACGCACCAGCGTGTTCGTAATAACTGCCGCGATGTTCCACGCCAAGTTGTTCGGCCACTGTGATTTGAACGTGATCGATATAACGGCGATCCCAGATCGGCTCGAAGAGGGCATTGGCGAATCGAAAGGCCAGAATGTTCTGGACAGTTTCCTTGCCGAGGAAATGATCGATGCGATAGATTTGCGATTCATCCAATGTTTTTAAAAGGAATTGATTGATGGCGCGCGCCGAATCCAGATCGTGGCCGAACGGTTTCTCGAACACAATGCGCGATTGCTTCGTGTCTTTCGTCAGCCCGGCTCGCCCCAGGTTCTGGACAATGTCTTCCACGATGGAGGGTGGCGTGGCAAGATAAAAAACGTGTTGAGTCTGTTCGCTGAGTTTTTTATCCTGTTCTTTCAAAGCCTTCGCTAATGATTCAAAGGTGTCGCTTTTTTTGAAATCACCGATCAGGCAATCGACAAGGTGCGCGGCGAACTCTTTCCATTTCGTTGAATCAGTTTTGCCGTGACGCGAGAACTGATTGATTCCATCATGTAAATGCTTATGCCAATCATCCGCGGAAATGGGTTTGCCATCCACGCCGAAGATGGCAAATCCTTCGGGGAGCAAGTTATCGAGAAAGAGATCGTAGATGGCTGGCATCAATTTGCGCCATGTGAGATCGCCTGCCGCACCGAAGATCACCAAATCCACCGGGGAGAGTTTGACTTCGTTTTTCATTCCTGCTCGCTTCCCCATTCGGTGTGGAAGATGCCGCGCTCATCGACGCGTTCGTACGTGTGCGCGCCGAAGTAGTCGCGCTGCGCTTGAATCAAATTGGCGGGTAAGCGTTTGGCGCGCAGACTGTCGTAATAAGCCAATGTGGCAGTAAATGCCGGAACCGGAATGCTGGATTGAATGGCAACCTGTGCGATGGCACGCAAATCATCAACGCGTTCTGCGAAGGCTTTCCCTAAAGTATCGTCGAGCAAAATGTTGAGCAGGTCAGGTTGATGAGCATACGCAACGCGGATCGGTTCAAGCAAAGCTGAGCGGATGATGCATCCGCCGCGCCAAATGCGCGCCACATCTGAAAGGTTCAAGTTGTATTGATAAGTGCGTGAAGCCGCGCGCAGTTGCGCCATGCCTTGTGCATACGTCACGATGATGGCCGCGTACAAACTACGGCGCGTCTGTTCGATCAACACTTCGCGTTCGCCTTTGAATGGCTGCGGAGCGGAACCAAACTTTCCGGTTACTGCCGCGCGTTCGCCATCCAAACCGGAGAGGTTGCGCATGGCCACAGAAATATCGATGTTGGGTGTCGGCTCGTGCAACGCCAGCGCGTCTTGTGAAGTCCACATGCCGGTGCCTTTTTGACGCGCGGCGTCCAGCACAATATCGATCAAACGCTTGCCGGTTCCATCATCCACTTTGCGGAAAATCTCGGCAGTGATCTCGATCAAGTAGCCGTTCAATTCGGCTTGATTCCATTGGCTGAACAAGTCGCCCAATTCATCATTGTTCAAGTCCAGCCCTTTGCGCAGAATATCATACGTCTCGGAGATCAACTGCATAATACCGTATTCGATTCCGTTATGCACCATTTTGACATAATGACCGGCCGAACCCGGCCCGAGATACGTGACGCATGGATCACCATCCACTTGCGCGGCGCACGCCTCCAGCACGGATCGGACTACGCCGTAGGCTTGCTTTGGCCCTCCGGGCATCATGCTCGGCCCATGCCTGGCTCCGTACTCTCCGCCCGAGACGCCCATCCCGAAAAAGTGCAAGCCTTTTTCTTCGAGCGTTTTTTGCCGCAAATCTGTATCGGTAAAGTGCGAGTTGCCGGCATCGATGATCAAGTCGCCTGGTTCGAGGTGCGGCAGCAAATCATGGATCACGGAATCAACGATCGGCCCCGCGGGAACGAGCATCATAATGGCGCGCGGTTTCTTAAGCAGCACCACAAAATCTGCGACGTTGTCGGCGCCTTTCACCGGCAAATCTTTTGCTTCGTCATGCAACTGAGCGACTCGTTTGGGATCTTTGTCATAACCAGCCGCGGAGAATCCATGTTCGGCTATGTTGAGCAGCATGTTGCGGCCCATCACGCCCAAGCCGACCATTCCGATTTCATATTTTTTCTGAGCCATATCTAAAATCCTATCTTTGCAAAAATCAATCGACTAATTGTAGTCCCATGTCAGCCAGTGATTTTTGCGTGGTTTGATAATTCGTGTGATGAATGCCGTGAATGCCCAACTCTTTCGCAACTTCGACGAACAGACTCCGGTCATCGATATAAGCGACTTGTTCTGGCGCGGCTTGGGAAATATCCAGCGCCATGCGGAAAATATCCAGATCGGGTTTGCGAAAATGGACAAAACAGGATGAGACGAACGTGTCGATGACTTCATCCAGTTTGAAAGTTTGGATTCGATAACGAGTCAACTCGCGGCCTTCATTGCTGACCGCCACGGTTTTAATTCCGTGACGTGTTTTCAAGCTGTGAATCAACTTGATCATGCCCTGATAAGGCTGGGAACGCGAGAACATGAAGTCGCGGAATTCATCCACCGAGAAAGACCGTTTCTCGAAGAAGATCACGCGCTCCAAATATTCTTTGAGACTCAGCTTGCCTTCTTCATAGGTATCAAAGGTGAGGTGATGGCGTTCATCCATTTCTTTGAAATCCACATGAAAGGTTTCTGCGGCTTGTGCGCGGGCTTGGCGATCCCAGCCGTTGGTCAGTAGTACACCGCCAATATCTAAAAAGAGTGTAGTGATGGGGGATTTTGTAGTCATGTTTTTACCTATAAGTTTGATGATCGAGGTTTAATTTTAAAAAGCAGAATCACAATATTCGGCCAATTTATTTCGAAGGACTCCTTTGAATATGTCGATGATGACGGCGCTCATGTTATTTCTCCCCTGATGATAGATACTTATACCATCTTTTTATGTTGTTGAAATATTTATCCATAATTGACGTTAAAAAACAACTTGCGTCATTGCGAGCGAAGCAATGACGAGCCATAACCCGTTTTGAGATTATTCTACTCAGGTTATTGATTACTTACACTCTTAAAATTGGGACGCGAACTAACGCCGAAAACGCTGATTTTGTCAACTCTTCAAAAATCTGCACCATCCACGTTTATCAGCGTCCCAAAATCAAAGTATTATGAATTTTTATAGTGAATACTCGAACAGGATTTCAAACGCTCGGCGGCGCTTTCGGGCGTAATGTCGCGTTGCGGCATGGCGAGCATTTCATAGCCAACCATAAATTTGCGCACTGTAGCAGAACGCAACAGAGGTGGATAGAAATGCGCATGCAGAGTCCATTCAGGATGAGGTCGGTCATCGAATGGCGCTTGGTGAAAGCCCATCGAATAGGGAAAGGATATTTCGAATAAATTGTCGTAGCGGGTGGTGACCTGCTTGAACGTCTCTGCCAGCGCAGACACTTCTCCTGAATTCAAATCGGATAGATACGCCGTTGGACGGTGAGCAATCAGCAAGATTTCAAACGGCCAAACAGCCCAAAACGGAACCAGCGCAGTAAAGTGCGCGTTCTGAAATATGATTCGTTCGTTGTGTTGGTGTTCTTCATTCAGATAATCGAGCAGGAGAGGACTTCGATGCTCGTCAAAATATTTCTTTTGAGAAGCGAATTCTTTTGCGACCTCGTTCGGCAGTTCTGATTGCGACCAAATCTGGCTGTGCGGATGCGGATTGGAACATCCCATCATCGCGCCTTTGTTTTCAAACACTTGCACATATTTGATGAAGTCCTTCGCGCCAAGTTCGCTCGTTTGTTGAGTCCAGGTGGCGATGACTTTTTCGATGGCGGGTTGATCGAGTTCTGGCAATGTCAGATCGTGGCGCGGGGAGAAGCAAACCACTCGGCAGAGTCCGCGTTCGGGAACAGCAACCAGCAACGGGTGGCGCGAGGCGGATTCGTCTTGAACGGAATCAGGCAGGAGCGATGAAAAGTCATTGTCGAAGGCGAACGTCCCGGAATAATCCGGATTGCGGACACCGCCCGCGCGTTCATTTCCCGGACAAAGGTAACAGGTCGGATCGTAATGCGGCAGGTTTTCAGCTGGCGCTTTTTCGACTTGCCCGAGCCACGGACGTTTGGCGCGGTGGGGCGAAACGAGCACCCAATCACCAGTGAGCGGATTGAGACGACGATGAGGAGAGTCAAACATTGTCTTATCTTTTGATGTGTTATTTTTGTGCAGTCTGAATGACCGCTATTTCATTCGGCCCGAGTTGCAGCGATTGTTTTGCTTCCAAGCCAGTTATTAAGTTTACTCCATTTGCAGGCAATGTGACTTTCACATCTTCCTCTGCGTAGTTAAGAATGAAGAACCAATCATGTGTTCCATCGCTGCGACGCGTAATCTCGACTCCCTCTGGCAGATCATGAGAATAAAGTAGACCAGCATCGACGCAAATTTGATCGATCAGCCAAGATAAACCTTCGCGATTAAGTGATGTGCCGAGATAGTAACTCAGCCCGTTGCCAAAGTGATGACGAGTGACTGCGGGCGTTTGTGTAAAGTAATCTTCGCAATAATGTGCCAGCGCTTCCGCACCTTCTAATCGAATCACATCACTCCAATACTTGCATGCGAATCGTCTGCCATCTTTTTCCTCGATTTGATTCGTTTGTATTGGACTATAAGGCACGAATTCTTCCACCCACATGCCGAGGATTTTTCGGAACGGCGCAGGATAACCGCCCAACCAAATATGCTCATGCTCATCCACGATGCCGCTGAAAAAATTCATCAGCAAAGTGCCGCCGTTTTCAGCATATTGCTCGATGTTTTGTACGGCCCTTTCGCTCACCAGGTACAAATGCGGTGCGATCACCAAACGATATTTCGATAGATCAGAATCGGGATAAGCAAAGTCCACTGTAATGTTTCTGCGGAAAAACTCCGCGTAGATCTCCGCAACGCGCGGCAAAAGCTTGAAATCGTTGGCGGGTTTATCTCCGCTTTCCAACGCCCACCAATTTTCCCAATCGAACAGGATGGCGACTTCGGATTGGACTCGGCTGGCAAGCAACGCGTCCAGTTTTTGCAATTCTGCGCCTAACGCTTTCGCTTCGCGCCAGACCCGCGAATCGATCCCGACATGGGGAACGATCGCGCTGTGAAATTTCTCCGAGCCCGCCTTGGAGGCGCGCCACTGAAAGAACATGATGCCGGTCGCTCCGCGTGCCAAGGCCTGATAACTGCCCAATCGCATTACACCGGGACGTTTGGTCACATTCTTTTCCCGCCAGTTGACATAGGTTGTGGCTTGTTCCATTAAGAGCCAGGGCTGGCCGCTTCTCAAAGACCGTATCAAATCCAGCACCATGCCGGTGTCCACCATCCACTTTGGATCAGATATATCGGGATAACTATCCAGTGAAACGATATCTTCACTGGCCGCCCATTTCCAATAATCCAACGGTTGGTGGAATCTCATGAAGTTGGTCGTGATGGGAATCTCTGGTGTGATCTCGCGCAGAATTGCTTTTTGATCTTCAAAGCACTCCAACCAGGAATCCGAACAGAAGCGCTTCCAATCCAGTTTTTGAGTTGGGTTGACTTGGGCCGGGGTCGGCATGGGCGGCATGACCTGTTCCCAATCGCTGTATTGCTGACTCCAAAACGCGGTACCCCAAGCTTCGTTGAACGCGTCCAATGTTCCGTAACGTTTTTGCAGCCATTCGCGGAATGCCGCGATAGATGCATCGCAAAAGCACTCTGAAATGTGGCACGCATATTCATTGTCCACGTGCCAAAGCGCTAGTGCAGGATGTCCACGCATATGTTTTGCGAGACGCGTGACCAATTCTCTGGCGCTCTCGCGATAAGCCGGACTGTGTGGACAATAATGCCGTCGCGAACCGTGCCACAGTTTGACGCCGTCTGCTGTCACTGGCAGAATCTCCGGGTAACGGTGAACAAGCCACGGCGGGGGAGAGGCGGTGGGCGTTGCCAAATTCACTCGCACGCCGTGTTTGTGCAACAAGTCCATGATTTGGTCAAGCCAGGAAAAATCATATGTATCTGCGGCTGGCTGCATTTTCGCCCAAGCGAAAATCCCAAGCGATACCAAATTGACTCCGGCTTCCTGCATTAAGCGCGCGTCTTCCTGCCAGGTTTCAGGACTCCACTGTTCAGGATTGTAATCACCGCCATACACAATATGAGGGAACATGGTTTTCTCCAGTGAAAAATTTTCAACCTTTTTTCAAAGAACTGCCCGCCAATTGATTGGCGGGCCTGATACAAAGGCTAAAAGTCTGTGATTCTCTTTGTGCGATCCCGGTACTTTTCGCGAAGCTGCGCGTTCAAACGAAGGACTTCTTCTTCATTCCCAGTAAAGGAACAACGCAGGCAATAATACTCGTTCTTCTCCCTATCGTAGAGCATGTCCATGTCGATCTCACGTGCCATGCAGCGCGGACAGCGATAGTTCAACTTGCCTTTTCGACCTTGAGCCATGTGCGCAGTTCTCCTTTCCCTTTGAACGTCTTTTGGATGCCGAGTGTGTACATGGGCGAAAAAGCAAAACCTTCGCGGAAATAACTGCAGGCATCTTTTGCATCTGTGAACAGGCTCAGGTGTGTATCTACTTGCGGGATAATTGCCTCAGCAGAGGTCGCCTCGGCGACTTGTTCTTCGCGGCATTGGTACGCGTATTCGACGCTCTTTGTTTCGGATCGTCCTCGGACTGTCAGTTGAACCCCGGTTAAATCCTCCGGATATTCCGTAGTGCCGTAACAGGCGGTGATAAATTCATTTATCGCGACTTCAGCTTCAGGGTCAGTCGAGGCGATGATCTTTCGGATGATTTCGATCTCGCCGGTTCCTTCTGCAATCCGAAAAACGGATTGCACTCGAATGGTCAGATCGGTGAATTCGATATCAACCGGATCAAGCATGAGTACGCGTGCCCCCTCTTTTTCTGAGAAAGTGGCCAGCGT
Organism: Anaerolineales bacterium; assembly: GCA_035541395.1. Classification (GTDB taxonomy): domain Bacteria; phylum Chloroflexota; class Anaerolineae; order Anaerolineales; family Villigracilaceae; genus JACPVF01. Next base: position 6,770 of record DATKNJ010000345.1, on the reverse strand, counting down.
TCGACAAGTGCACAGATCCACTTCTTCGCCATTATGACTGAGCTTGCAGCTTTTCACCGCGCCTTCACCAGCGTAATGAGTGAAATAGCCAGCTCGATATAGCGACTGCACCAAAAAAGGATAAGACGCATCCTGTAAAAGTTTTGTCCCTACACCACAGGGACGTTCGAGTTTGGCCGCGTATGGCCGCAGGTCGATCATCGCGCCACCCTGATTCATATCCAGGCAGAAGCGCATCCACGGATCTGCATACCAAAATTGCTGGCGCTTGGAGCCATATAAAATATCTTTCCAAAGTGTGCATTCAGGTTGTGTATATGAACGGTCTTTGCGATACAAGTCCGCAAACTCGCTCATGGTCACATCTTGGGCTTTCCCCTCTTTCTTGAGCTGCCCGTAATAAGTCATGCCATCCTGATAACTTTTCAAAAGAAAATCATAATCCGCTTCCCAGCGACCGCCTTTGCTCATCCAACCCGGGCCAACGAACATCATGTTGTACGAATAACCGTGATTATATTTTTCCATGGCGCGATATTGATCCACGAGATTATAGAAATATGGAATCTCGCGGCCTTCATAGACCATGCCACGCAAAATGTTTTGGGGATGAGTCCCGTAGTAGGAGCCGGGGCCGTCGAACACAGCCATCAGGTCACGCGAAAGATGCGGGATGGCAACGATGCCAATGTCATCTTCTGCATCTGAAGCCGGGCAGTGAATATTATGTTTTGATGGAATCCACGGATTCCACGGGCCGCCATCGAAAATTGTATACCAGGAATTGTTGGCATTCCAATATGCCTTTGGCCCCTCCTCCCAGCACGTAGCCACTGCTGCGCGCACCATCGGATATTTTTCTTTGATGTAATTCACCAATTCGGCGTCCATGTAATAGGAGCCGGTGGATGTAGGATAGAAGCCAAAGACTTCGTAAAATTTTCCAAATACCTCATCTACGATTTTCTTCTTGTCTTCCATCGAGAAAAGCCAGATGGCAAGTTCCTTGGAATGAAAGCGGTCGCGGAATTCCTGGCATTGCAAGCCGAGAAACGTTGAACCGATTTCATCACCAAATTTTTCATGATGCTCTTTGGCAATTGTGATCGCATCCTGATTGAACAGGCTGGCATATGTCATTTGGATGGTGGTCTTCAAACCGTTCTCGTGCGCTGTTTGTTGTTGAACACGAAAAATATCCAGAGACTCTTGCAGAATGCCGGCATGCGCGAGGTCTTCGGCTTTTCCATGCTCTACTTCTTTTTGGATGTATTCCGGCACCATTTCTGGTCGGTGAATGATCGTTAAATAAAATTGACTCATGTCAACTCTTCGACTTGACTCGGTCAAGCCTGGACTTGAAATTGTTCCTACAAATTTGACGTTTTGTCACGCTTGGCCGACGTCTTAACGGTCGTCAGGGCTGTGAGAAAACTGTCGTATGTGAGAGGGTGAGGCAGGTAATGATCCGCGCCCAGCTCACGCGCTCGCACCTCATCGGAAAGAGATGAGCAGACCAGAATGAGAATGTCATGCGCTGCCAGCCCGGCGACCAAAGTCTGCGCGGCCTCCAATCCGTCCAGAGATGAAAAGAGAATCGCCAATGGTCGAAGGCCGCGTACTTCTTCAATCGCGGGAATGTTCTGCAAAATAATGACATCATGATCGCTGCGCTCGGCATATCGTCCGATCAGATAGGCCAGTGTTGTGTCGTTGCCGATCAAGATGATCTTCGATGATTCAGGCATGCTTGCGCCTTTGAGCTATTCTTTGATGCTGCCGAGAGTTAATCCGCCTTGCCAGTATCTCTGCAAGAATAGGAACACAATCATCACAGGGATGATTGCCACGACCGATCCGGTAACAACCAAAATGTAAAGCACATGTGCGACACCCGGTTGCGAAGCCAGTGAGTTCCAATAAGCAAGGCCTACAGTCAGCAGATACAAGTCGGATTTACTCAAGAGGAGCAGCGGCAGGAAGTAATTGTTCCATGCGCCGACGAAGGCAAACAGCAGCACAGTCACGTAGCCCGGCGCGATCAAGCGGAACACGATGGTGACAAAAATCCGGAACTCACCGGCCCCGTCCACGCGAGCTGCATCGATTAAGTCCTGTGGAACCGCTTGTTGGGCATAAATCCGCATGAGGTAGACGCCGAAAGGATTGACCAACGAAGGCAGGATGATAGCCCACAGCGAATTCGACAAACCGCTTTTGCTCATCAACAAGAACAGCGGTACGGCGAAAACAGTAGCCGGAACAAAGATGGAACCCAGCACGATTCCAAACAGTAAGTCGCGCCCAGCGAAGCGATATTGGGCGAAGGCATATCCAGCCATGGCCGAGATGAACGATGAACCCAGTGATGCAATCAGCGCATAGATCGCGGTGTTCTTCATCCAAAGCGCGAAGTGTCCATTGTCGTATGCAAACAAGTCTTTCAAGTTCTGAAAGAAATTAAAGTCTTTTCCAAACCAAAGGCCGAAGGTGGAAAACAGACCCGCGTTCGTCTTGGTGCTGGAGATCAGAAGCCAAAATAACGGAATCAGGAAATAGATCAGAAAGACCGACATGAAAACGTACGTGGGTATTTGGCTGATCGTACGAAGCAAACGAGGCATGGAGAAACGATGAGTTTGTCGTGAGGTGGTCATTTCTGTTTCTCCTCAATTCGTGAGCTGACAAATAAGACCAGCGAGGCCAAAATCCCTGTCACGATGGCCAATGCAAAAGCCATCGCAGCGGAGTACTCGAATTGCGCGTTGCGAAAAGCGATGCTGTATAAATAAATGTTCGGCGTGAAATGTGTGTTTACAACACTGGGCGCGACGACTGTTAGAACATTCGGCTCATTGAACAATTGCAGCGTGCCAATGACCGAAAAAATAATGGTCAAGCTAATCGCTGGCCAAACCAGCGGAATACGGATACGCCAAGCAATCTGCCAATCGTTGGCGCCATCCACGCGCGCGGCTTCGTACAGCTCAGATGGAATGGCTTTCAACGCGGCAAAGATGATCAACATGTTGTAGCCGGTATATTGCCAAGTGGAAATGTTGGCAATCGAGGGAATAATTGTTTTCGCCGTGAGGAACATAGGCGGTGGGAGATGCAACATCTCGGCGATTTGGGCGATCGGCCCGAAGGCCTGTCCGTAGAAATATCCCCACATCAGAGCAGCCACCACACTGGGGACCGCGAAAGGTAAAAAGAATCCCAAGCGAAAAATCGTTTGTCCTTTAGTAACTGCCCCATCTAAAAGCAATGCAAAAATCAACGCCAAGCCGAGCATGATCGGAATCTGGATCGCGCCAAAGACCAGCACATTTCTGATCCCTTCCCAGAAATTGGAATCGCTGAAGACTTTCACATAATTGGCCAAGCCCACAAATGTGACTCCGCCAATGAGTTGTTTTCGATAGAGACTCAGGTTCAACGAGTAAATCAACGGGTAGATCAGGAAGGCGACATACCCTAACAGAAAAGGCAAAAGAAATAGATACGGTGTAATGGTTTGTTTTAAGCGTCGTCGCCACGGAGCTGTTGAGACAGAGGTCTCGGCAAGGGACATGTTTTCTCCTTCTCCAATTTTTCTCGATGAGAATACCGGGGAGATTTTGGTCTGCCCCGGTATCTCACCGAGTAAGTCAATGCACGATCAACAGCAAGGCTTGTTACTTACGGCGATGAACGCGCATTTGCATATAGACGATTTGCTATGGGGTTGTGACAGTGAACCCTTGATCCTTGGCATATCCAGCGACCTTATCCTGCAAATCCTTCATCGCATCTTCAAAGGTCATTTTACCCGCGCGGACCTGAGTTAGATCATCGCCATATGTGGAGTAGACGAAGCTGGTGATCGGACTCCATTGGAAATTGGGATCCACTTCCTGCGCCGCTTCAGCCATGACCTGATGAATGGCTTGCCCGCTCCAATAATCGTATGTCACATCCGACCATTTGGTATTCGATAACGTTCCCTGCGTGACTGGGAAGAGGCCAGCCTTATCAGGATTGGTCAACTCGAGCGTGGCAGTTGGATCGGTGTTCAGCCACTGAACGAATTCCGCAGCTTCTTTCGGATGTGCGCTGGCTTTTGTCACGGCGATGGCGGAGCCGCCATAGTTACCGTTCACTTTACCACCAGTTGTCCATTGCGGCATCAAATAGACTTTCCACTTGCCTGAGAAGTTGGGGCCGTATCCGGAGATATAAGTTCCCCATGCTCCCGCTTGCCAGCATGCAATCGTGCCGTTGCCGATGGCTGTGTTCCAGTCGTCGGTGTAAGTATCCAATGGGCTTAAGTTGCCGGACTTGATCAAGTCACCCCAGAACGTGGCAACGCGCATCGCTTCGGTTGAAGTGAAGTTGACAGTGATATTCTGGCCGTTCACAACGAAAGGTTGCGCGCCAGATTGCCACAGCATGCCGAAGAACCAACCTTGGTCGGCGGTGAAGTTCGAGAGGTAAACCTTCGGATCGGCTTTGTGAAGTGCGGCCGCGGCTTGAGCAAACTCATCCCAAGTTGTAGGCACGGCAATATTGTATTTTTCTAAAACGGCATTGTTACAGAACATCACCATCGGGCCGGCATCCTGCGGATAGGCGTAAACACCATTCCCTTGCGAGACCTGAGTCCAAGTCCAGGGAACGAACTGGCTTTTCACATCATTGGCCCCATAATCTGCCAGGTTCAGCAATGAACCTTGGGCAATGTAAAGCGGAAGGTGTTGGTACTCGATCTGAACCACATCCGGGATGTCGCTGTTGGCTTGCAAGGCTGTGTTCAGCTTGGTGTATTCCGCGTTGCCCGCGCCTGCATTTTGATAATTGACCTGGATATCGGGATGGGCCTGATTCCATTCGGCCACCTGATCCTCAATATGAGGCACCCAGGACCAGAAGTTGATCTGCACCGCTGCAGCGGCTGGAGCTTGAGTAGCCGTTGGCGCCTCAGTGGCAGCCGGAGCCTGCGTTGCCGGTGCCTGAGTGGCAGGAGCAGGTGCGGCGGTGGGTGTTGAAGCGGGCGTACACGCCGCCAATAACAGGATGGCTATGAAGGCCACAATAACAGTCGTCCTTTTCATTTCTTCTTCTCCTTTACATCGGAAGGTGAATTGTCCCTGGACACAATAATCCAAGGTAAAACTATAAACATTGTAGGTGGATTAACCGGCTTTATTTTGACAGAAAGCGGGATATTTTTGACGATTTCCGAGATGTGCTGGGAAATCCAGAAGTGGATGAATTTATTTCCCGCTTTGTGCAACCGGTATTTCAATCTTTTGATAAAACAATCATAAGTCCGAGCCTCATAGTTCGGAAAACAGCAAAAACGTCCTGCCTTTGGACAAAATAATTTTTGCCTGAGACCTAAAATAGAAAAATAAATTTTATTTTATCTGGAAAAATCTTCTCTCCAGTTTCTATAAATGATTCGGTTTAGGAGGTGGAACTGGCTCGACCCGCCAAGGCATATCGGAGGAATATAGCGAAACAATTTTGCTGCCATACATCTATATACCACCAATTAATTCTTCACGCTCCAATTGTCAGGAATAGGATGTCAGTTATCCGAAAAGCTCTTTCCACAATAACCAATGACTAAGATAAGGAGGATCTTCAAATGTTCCATAGCGTCTTTCCAAAATTGGTAACTACGGTTATCGTTTTGGCCATACTTATGGTGGTTCCCGGCGCGCACGCCTCTCCGTCAGCAGCCTCCACGCTCACCATGCTGGGAGCAGATGTCTCGTCTCTGCAACGCGCCGAAGACCTAGGTCAGAAATATTACAATGCCAGCGGTACGCAACAGGATCCATTACAGATACTCAAAGGCGTGGGTGTCAATTACATTCGTCTTCGCATTTGGAATAACCCTGCCAGTGGTTATAACAATGAAGCCAAAGTATTGGCATTTGCCAAATTGGTGAAAGCAGCGGGCCTAAAGCTCATGATCGACTTTCATTATTCCGATACATGGGCCGATCCGGGTCATCAATCTCCGCCGGCTGCCTGGTCAGGACATAGCATCGCCCAACTCCAAACAGATGTTTACAATTACACGTATCAGGTTTGTAACGATTTGAAGTCGCAGGGAACGACTCCCGATAGTGTTCAAATCGGAAACGAGATCAATGTGGGCATGTTATGGCCAAGGGGGGAGGTGGTTAACAATGACTTTACCAACTTGAGCCTGCTGCTAAAGCAAGGTTACAACGCGGTTAAGGCCTGTAACAGCGGCACGCAAGTAATCATCCACACGGCTGATGCGGATAGCGATTCAAACGCGCGCTGGTTCTACGATGGTATCAAAGCCAAAGGCGTTACTTGGGATATTACCGGCTTATCCTATTATTGCTACTGGCATGGCTCGATGTCGAATATGACCAGCGTTGTAAAAGATGTGATCTCGCGCTATGGCAAGCCGGTCATCATCGCTGAAACCGCTTATCCGTTCACGGCATCCAATGCAGATAGCACCGCGAATAGCATCTCCTCATCTACTCCATGTTCCGGTTATCCCGCTACATGGGCCGGGCAGGCCAATAACTTCGCTGCTGTTCAAACTGCTGCAAAGGCAGGCGGTGCGATCGGCGTCTTTTATTGGGAGCCAACCTGGGTTGCTACCGCGGGCAATGGTTGGGATCCAACTAACATCGACGGTTCGGGCGATCAATGGGATAATCAGGCAATCTTCAACTGGACTGGAAATATCAATCCAAGTATCAAGTGGAATCCGTAAACTCTTCTAGAAAGAAGAG
>DATKNJ010000344.1:0-3366 GCA_035541395.1 Anaerolineales bacterium | reverse complement strand
TCAACGCGGATAAAACTTTTCATCAGGCAGACACGCCAGTTTGTCCATTTGAAGCCTCGTCTGTGCTCGTCACGTACGGACTGTATCGTTTCACGCGCAATCCAATGTATCTCGGCTTTGTTCTGATTCTGTTTGGCGCTTTCATTCTGCTGGGATCATTAACACCATTCGTAATTGCCCTGGCCTTTGTATTCTTGATGGACAGGATGTTCATTCGAATGGAAGAACAAAAGTTGGCCGCAACGTTCGGCGCGCAGTGGGAAGAATATAAAAGCCGCACGCGACGCTGGCTGTAACGATGTGAGGCGTCATTTTGAATAGCTGATTAAACTGAAAAAGAGATAACCATGAATAATAATATCGTCGCATTGGTATTGGCTTGTTCGCGAGTAGGTATGTGGCAACAGATATGATTGTCTTGTAAAACCATCAAGTGAAAAAGGAGCGAAAATGAAAGCAGCAGTGCTGTATCAAAAAGACGGGTTGCCGCAATACACAGATTTTCCCGAACCTGTTGTTCGAAATGAGAATGAACTGTTGATCTCTGTGAGAGCGGCGGCCATTAAGCATATAGATAAATCAAGGGCAAGTGGAAAGCATTATTCAACCTACAACGATATAAGTCAGGCAAAAGTAATTGGCGGCGATGGCGTGGGCGTGCTGGAAGACGGCGCTCGTGTATACGCTGTAGGTGTCAGCGGTATGGCGGCGGAAAAAGCAGTCACTGAAAAAATTCGGATGGTACCTCTGCCTGAAGGTATTGATGATGCTATCGCGGCAGCTTTGCCCAATGCAGTGATTGGTTCTGCCATGGGGCTCCGCTTTAGGGCAGGCATGAAGCAGGGCGAAACTGTATTGATCAATGGCGCTACAGGATTTACCGGCAAAATCGCTGTTCAGATCGCAAAGTATTATGGTGCTCAGAAAATAATTGTGACAGGCCGGAACGAACAATCGTTACAGTCGCTGTTGACCTTAGGCGCTGATGAAATCGTTTCTATAAAACAAGATGACGAATCATTCATTGAGCGAATAAAAGCGATACATGAGATCACGCCGATTGATGTAATCATAGATTATCTATGGGGACACACCGCTGAATTAATTCTTTCCGCCTTGAAGGGTACAGGATCATTCACACATAAAACACGATTTGTGTCAATAGGTTCGGTTACCGGGGATACCATTCAACTGTCGGCTGAGAATTTACGAAGCGTTGATCTTCAATTGTCCGGTTCTGGATTGGGCAGCTGGACAAAAGATGAAGTAAAGAAGTTGTTTGTTGAAATTCTTCCGGAAATGTTTCAGTTGGCTGCAAACAAGAAATTGGAAGTTGGCACGATAAGTGTAAACATAAAAGATATAGAGAAATTATGGGATATGGATGTGCCAGATGGCAAAAGGTTAGTGATAACGATCTAACAGAAAACTGTCGCTTCCTGCTTACTGGCAGATGGTGCATACAGTTATAATTCATTCGCAATGAAAACCATCCTTGTTGTAGACGACGAGCCCAAGATCACGCAACTCGTGCAGGATTACCTCGAAAGGGCCGGGTTTGGTGTGCACGTGGCGCATGATGGCAGGACCGCGCTTTCGCTGGCCAAGACTGAGAAACCGGATCTGATCGTTCTGGACCTCGGCCTGCCTCAGCTCGATGGGCTGGATTTCACCCGCGAGTTTCGCAAAAGCTCCAACGCGCCGATCATCATGCTGACCGCCCGCTCCGAAGAATCAGACAAGCTCATTGGCCTCGAACTCGGCGCGGACGATTACATGACCAAACCGTTCAGTCCGAAGGAATTGGTGGCGCGCGTGCGCGTCGTCTTTCGGCGCATGGAAAATGTGATCGCAGCCAATACGGAAATCATCCGCGTTATGGATTTGACTCTCGATGCGCCGCGCCTGCGCGTGACGGCCAGCGGCCGCGAGCTTGAAGAACTAACTCCGACTGAATTTGAGTTGTTGGCTGCGCTGGCGCGCCAGCCGGGCCGCGTCTTCACCCGTGCTCAATTGCTGGACGCGATCCACGGCGTGGCATTTGAATCATATGAACGCGCCATTGATGCGCACATCAAAAACATCCGCCGCAAAATCGAAGTCACGCCCGGTAACCCGAAATATATTCTGACTGTTTACGGCGTGGGCTATAAATTTGCAGATAAATAGTAAGTTGGAAGAAGAAACGAGTAAAAATGAAAGACGAAACCAAACATGTACAAATGAATAAAGCTATGTGGGATAAATGGGCAGACGAAGACATACTCGATAACAACGGCCTGAATTCCAGGTTTTTGAGAGCAGCTCAAAGCAAAGTCATTTCTCTTCTGAATATTCAGCCGAATGTTCATTTTCTCGACATCGGCTGCGGAACCGGTTGGGCGCTTGGTCAGGCTGCGAGTTTGGTGGATGGCCAAGGTTTGTTTTACGGCGTTGACCTATCTCCCAAAATGATCGAAAAGGCAAAACGCAATTTTAGCGGCAAGGACAATTTTCGCTTTATAGAAGCCAATTCCGAATCGATTCCGCTGGATGATGATTTTTTTGACATCATCATTTGCACCAACTCATTCCATCACTATCCCCATCCTGATGCAGCGTTGAAGGAAATGCATCGTCTGTTGAAAACCGGTGGAAAACTTTATATCCTTGATCCGCTTGCCGACTCGTGGATCATAAAGTTCTGGGATGTGTTGGCTAAGTTGAAGGAACCAGAACATGTCAAGTTATACAGCACGAAAGAATTTCAGCAGTTATTTGAGCAGGCTGGATTGAAATATTCTTCGGCAGCAACGAACTGGCATGAGGGCATTCATGTTGGAGAAAAATAATTTGTAGATCAGCAAGCACATCATGAAACACGAATCCGATTCCCCAAATCTTGATCCGCCTACTTGGCCGGAGCACCCTTCCCGCCATGCGCGCCGACGCAAGAAATTTATTGACGAGCATCGTCCTCCGTGGTGGCCGGAGAATGAACCCTGGCCGCCCGGTCGTCATTTCGGCAGAGCGCGGCATCGTAGTCCCTTTTTGCGTAGGATAGGGTGTTTGTTTGTAGCCCTTAATTTTTTGGGCACGATTATTTTTATTGGGGCTTTTCTTCTGCTCCTAAATTTTCTGGGCGTAATCCATTTACCCACCGACCAATTCTCCCAAGCTTTACCGATCGGTGGGATTCTCTTGGGCCTTGTGATTACTCTTTTAATTATGGCGAGCACGAATCTGCGGCGATTATCCGGGCCGTTGGATGATTTGTTGAATGCCTCGAATCGCGTAGCTGAGGGAGATTATTCTGCACGCGTCGATGAAAGCGGCCCGTCAGAAGTTCGTTCATTGGTGCGCGCTTTCAATTCGATGGCCGCGCGC
>DATKNJ010000343.1:0-6390 GCA_035541395.1 Anaerolineales bacterium | reverse complement strand
CACCGAGAGGAACATCGCCGGAAATGACCGCGTCCCAGCCGCGCAAAGAATATCCCTCTTTTTGCAAAACCCAAGCAACGCCTTTGATGTATTCGGCCCAACCTTCGCCTTTCTCGAGCGAATCGAGTCTGAAATCAGAATCCTCTCCGAGGTCCAGAGAATGGATGCGGAATCGGTTATCCTGCCGCGGGCACAACGCAATCCAAATCGCGCGGTCAATCGCCATCGGCAAAACGAAGCCGTCGTTATAGTCCGTGTGCTCGCCAATCAGATTTACACGCCCCGGCGCACGAACGATAATTTCAGGTTTCGTATTAAAATAGTGGACAAATGCTTGTTGAATGGAATCGGCGTTTAACATAAGGCGATTGTATACCATTTAGAGCACGGACAGATAGACAAAAGAACTGATTTAGTTTTTATCCTGGTTTCAATTAGCAAAAAGGAGAATCCTATGCCATTGTCACAAGTCCTAGAAGTCGCTATTGGTCTGATCGTTGTTTATTATCTTCTCGGTTCCGTTGTCTCGATGATCACAAAAGGCATTACCGATTCACTGGAAACGCGCGGCGTCGCGCTCGAAGAATATTTAAAGAAACTGGTTGGCGAGCGTTCGGTGGATTTGACTAACCTGCCTCAAATCAAGGCCTTGCAGCCGATTCGATATAAAAGCGTGCTGAGTGTATTCCAGACCGAAACAAAGAAGGTCGAGAAAATCCCCGTCTCTACACTGGTAGATGCTTTTTTCGATATGACCGGCCTGACCGGCCAAAACAACTTAAGCGGAGAACAATTGATTCATTTACTAAATCAGTTGCCTGCTTCTGAAGGTCAGCAGGCCGTTCTGCAATGGGTTCAACAAGGCGTGACTGATGTAAAAGAAATCCGCGGCCGCGCCACAGACTACATTGGTGGCATTCTCGACCAGGCGGCTGCCACCTTCAAAGCCAACGCCCGGGCCATTGTCATTCTTCTCTCGATTGTTGTGACGTTCGCTTTCGGTGTAGACAGCATCCAATTTGCGAAGGATTTGTGGAACAACGCCGATTTGCGCGCGGCAGCACAGGCCAAAGCAGATGCCATAGTCCAACAACAAGGAGCGGGCGCGGACATAGGAACCATCGTAAATCAACTCAACGAGTTCTCACTACGGCTTGGCTGGTGGGAAGTGCAACAAGTGCCTGCTTTTACGGATATTCCAGGTTGGGCTGAATTTATTTCCCTCAAACTCGCCGGACTTGTGTTGACAGCCATTGCCGTCTCACAAGGCTCCTCCTTCTGGTATGACTTGCTCAAGAAAGTTACTGGAAACGGGGGCGGAGGCGTAAGCAGCGACGGAGGCGATGGAGGCGACGCGGTCGGTTAGATTCTCCTCCTCGTATTAGAAAATAAAAACTCTCCGAGTTGTATCGGAGAGTTTTTATTTTGCGCTCCATCTTGCGTACACCGCTTGCGATAACAATCTGCCCGCGGATTGTTCGCGCGTGACCAATTCTCCCGCGTCCAACTCGCCGCCGAAGCCGAACATCATCTCCTCTAAAGCCTGCGAAATGTGGATCGCGGAGGCGCGTACCGCATAAATCGTTGCGACGACAAACAGCGGTTTTTCGCTCAACGTCTCCCGGCACGCGGACATCAAGCTAGGCAGCGATTTATAAACCTCCCATACCTCCCCTTTCGGTCCGCGCCCAAACTTGGGCGGATCGAGCAGGATACCATCATATTTGACTCCGCGCCGCGCTTCGCGTTGGACGAACTTCAACGCGTCGTCCACCAGCCAACGGATGGGTTTATCGCCGAGGCCGGATAACACCTGATTGTCACGCGCCCAATTCACGGCCTTTTTAGAGGCGTCCACATGAGTCACTTTGGCGCCAGCCGCGGCCGCGGCTAACGTCGCCAAACCGGTATAACCGAATAAGTTCAAAACATTTATCGGGCGATTCGATATCTCGATCAACGAACTGAACCAATCCCAATGCGCCGCGCCTTCAGGGAACAAACCAAGATGACGTCCGGGCGTAGTCATCGCCCAAAAACGCAACGCCCCCCTTCTACTTTCAGAAGAGGAGCCAGGAGCGAGGTTATATTGCATTTGCCATTTCTCTTCCACCTTCTTTTTGAAGTTCCAATGGCCGCCACTTTCCTCGCCTGTAGGCTCAAATACCGCGTGAACATTCTTCCATTCTGACTCAGGCAGCGCGCGTTTCCACATCGCCTGCGATTCCGGACGAACAAAAACGTATTGACCAAAGCGTTCGAGCTTTAGACCATCACCGGAATCGAGCAACGCGTAATCTTTCCAACGCGCGGACTCGAGAAAAGTGAATTGAGAGGAAATCATAAATCGAATCAGACCTATTTAATCCGAAAGTACTACTTGCTTTTTGCCCATAAAATCTGTATAATGTGGGAAAAAGTGGTAGGAAGTGGAGGACGCCGGCAACACCCGGCGTTCATCCATTAATAAGGATAGCTAGCACAAATGTTCTTAGGTCAATATCAGCACAATCTCGATGAGAAGGGCCGCCTGATGATCCCGGCGCGCTTTCGAGAACTGCTGGTTGGCGGCGCTTATATCACACAAGGCTTTGACCGCTGCCTCATGGTGATGACGACCACCTACTTTGAAGAAGTCTATCACCGCATCAACGCCATGAATCTGGCCGATCCCACTGCACGCCTGCTGCGCCGACTCATTCTCGCCAACGCCTATCCGGTGGAAGTGGATAAAGTCGGACGCATCCTCGTGCCGGGCAACTTGCGCCAGATCATCAACATCGAGAATGAAGCCATTGTCGCGGGCCAGGGTGATTACTTTGAAGTATGGACACCGGCGCAGTGGAACGAACAAGTTGCACAGCTACAAGACACCGACGCCAACAATCAACGCTTCGCCGCGCTCGATCTTTCCAATAAAAATTCGTAATCACGATTCGAGTCGTGATTACTTTGATCGATGAATACACCACACCAACCCGTACTTTACAAAGAAATTATACACGCGTTGCAACCGAAAAATTTGGGACACTATGTAGACGGCACGCTCGGCGCGGGCGGTCATGCTCGCGGCATTTTGGAGGCTTGTGCACCAGACGGGCAACTGCTGGGTCTTGATGTAGATCCGCAGGCGCTGGCGCTCGCTCGTGAGACCTTGGCTCCTTACGAACAGCGCATTCGTCTGGTGCAGGCCTCCTACGAGACTCTCACCGATCAACTCGCAACGCTCCAATGGGACGCAGTGGACGGCATCCTGCTCGATCTCGGTGCATCATCCATGCAGTTCGATAACGCCGAGCGCGGTTTCTCGCTTTTGCAGGATGGCCCACTCGATATGCGTTTCGATCCCACTGCCCCGCACAACGCCGAAGAATTAGTCAACGAGTTGGGTCAGGAAGAACTCGCGAACCTGATTTTTCGTTATGGCGAAGAACGCGACTCACGCAAGATTGCGCGCGCCATAGTCAATGCGAGGCCGCTCCATACGACCCGCGAGCTAGCCGCCGTAATCGAAAAAGTTCTTCCCCGCCGCGGCGGAATCCATCCCGCCACGCGGACGTTCCAAGCTTTGCGGATCGCGGTGAATGAGGAACTGGCCGCAGTGGAGAATGTGCTTCCCCTGGCGGTGGCAGGTTTGAGGTCCGGCGGGAGGCTGGCCGTCATCTCGTTTCATTCGCTGGAAGATCGTCTCGTCAAAGATTTTTTCCGTCGCGAGAGCAAAGACCTGATTAACCCGCCGTACGAACGGATTTATGAAGTGGAACGGAAAGCAACGCTGAAAGAAATCAATCGCAAGCCCATCACACCCGCGGAAGAGGAAGTGAAAGAAAATCCGCGAGCACGCAGTGCAAAATTACGAGTAGCTGAAAAATTATGAATATACCAAACGTCAACCATTTCGTTCATGCTTACAAACTGGCTCCTTGGCGCGTTCAGCGTCAATGGATCGGCAATTTCTTATTAGTGGTTGTGGCAATGGCCATGGTCGCCGCGTTGTATTTGGATGTCACTGCACGCGCTGCAATCGCAGGTCGCCAAATCCAGGATTTGACTTCGCAAATCAGCGCGGTGGAACATTCCAGTGCAGATTTGCAGACTCAACTCGCGACATTGACTTCCACTGGCGTGATGGAACAAAAAGCCAGCGATATGGGCTATCACCCGGTTGAGCAGGCTCAAGTGGAATATCTGATTGTGCCCGGCTATGTAGCTCCCGAACCGGAGATTTTATCTTCCGCTCCGCAGCCCGGTTTAAGCGCGCCGACCATTCCGCCGGAATATACACAATCCCTGCTTGATTGGCTCGACCAGAAAATCCAAAATCTCGGTGAAAATCAATGAGACAGCAATATGCCTGGCGTTCCAAGGTTTTAACGATTGTTCTAGGCTTGATTGCATTTGCAGTCCTGGCACAAATCGTGCGCATTCAGAACAGCCAGGAAGCTGCCATCTTCAAACAGCAAGGCAACACATACGCCAGCGAACTCGAAACGTTTTACCCCGACCGCGGCGAAATCTATGACCGCAATGGACATTTACTGGCTGGCAACAAAACCGTATATGAAATTGGTGTTGACCTGGCAACCGTCAAAGATGCCAAAGCCATTGCGATGGCCGTCAGCGTGGAATTAGGGCTGGACTATAATCAACTCTATCAGCAGATCACAAATCCATCGGCTGGCATCAGTTATGTGGTGCTGGCCGATTACGTAGCCGGTGACAAGGCCGCCGCGTTACAACAATTGAAAGTCGCTGCGGACAATCAAGCTCCGCAAGGCGTTGCTGGTCAACTCTCTGGACTCGAATTCAAAGCTCACCCACAACGCAGTTATCCTGAAGGCGCGTTAGCGTCCAACATCCTCGGCTTTGTCAACCGCGAAGGCCGCGGTTATTTCGGTGTGGAAGAAAAATACAATGACCTGCTGGCTGGCAATCCGGTACAGGTGTTGGTCCCCACCGATCCAAACAAAGCTTTTGAAATCCCTCACGTTCCCGATGGAACGACACTGGTGCTAACGATCAATCGCGACCTGCAAGCTGCAGCCGAAAAAATCCTCGATGACTCACTCACGACATACAGCGCGCAAGGCGGCACGATCATCGTCATGGATCCCAAAACCGGCGAACTGTTAGCCATCGCTACCACACCGCGCATGGATCTGAATCAATTCTGGAATTACGGCTCGATCTATGACAACGCCAGCGAGTTCGATCCCGCTGTCAGTATGCCTTATGAGCCCGGCTCCGTTATGAAAATTCTAACCATGGCCGCCGCGTTGGATAGCGGGACTGTTGTGCCGTCCACACCATTTCTCGATACCGGCGCGATCATGGTCGGCGGCGCGACCATCCGCAACTGGGATGATCAAGCCTGGGGACAGCAGGATATGATCGGCTGTCTTCAGCATTCACTCAACGTCTGTTTGGCATGGGTTTCCACTCAAATGGGCGCACAGACTTTTTACGGTTACATGAATCGATTCGGCCTTGGTCGCCTCACCGGCGTGGATTTAGCTGGGGAAGCCGCGGGCCGGCTCAAGGTTCCGGGTGATGGCGATTGGTATCCTGTTGATTTGGCGACCAACGCGTTCGGTCAAGGCGTGGCCGCGACTCCCATCCAGGTCATGATGGCAACTTCAGCGGTTGCGGACGATGGACGCATGGTTGTCCCGCATGTCTTGTATTCGATGTTGCGCGATGGCCGCCAATATAACGTCCCACCGCAATATGCTGGCACACCCATTACACCCGATACAGCCAACACGCTCAATAATATGCTGGCCATCTCTCTCGAAAACGAATCCTCTGAAGCCATGGTGCCGGGCTATCGCATCGCCGGAAAAACCGGTACTGCGCAAATTCCCACGCCACTTGGCGTTTATGACAGCACATACACTAACGCGTCCTTTATCGGTTGGGGCCCGGTGGATGATCCAAAGTTCATGATCTACGTTTGGCTAGAAAAGCCTTCCGCTTCGATCTGGGGATCGGAAACGGCTGCGCCCGTTTTTGCGCAGATTGCTGAGAAGACCGTCGTTCTGCTCAACATCCCGCCCGATAACATCCGCAAGGAGACCGCCTCGCAATAAGATGCTTACACTGGCAGATGCGCTTGAAGCTCTCACCACTCTCCGTCCGGAGAATGCCGCCACGGTCATCACCGAGGCGGCCATTGACTCGCGGCAAGTCATCCCCGGCTCATTGTTCGTCGCAATCCCAGGTGAACGCACCGATGGTCATGACTATGTAGCAGAGGCATTCAAGCGCGGGGCCTCGTTTGCTTTAATTCAGCGTGACGTAGACGCCTCTCTCCGGACCCTCAACCTGCGCGGCGAATTCAAGCTCGATTCAACCTTCGACTTCGCGCCTCCCTTCTGCCTGCGCGTGGAC
>DATKNJ010000342.1:0-9679 GCA_035541395.1 Anaerolineales bacterium | reverse complement strand
GTCCCCGCCATGGCCGCGTTGGCAGTCTGAGCAATGGCTGTACTAAGCGCTGATGCATCCATCGTTGGCGGCGCGGATGGAATCAATGCCGGCGTGCTGCAAGCAAATACAAACAGCACAACTGTTGTCAGCAGCAAAAATCTATACTTTTTGCTCAGTGCTTGCACAGCTCAATTCTCCGACACAGATGCGTCAATCGTTCCTATTGTACGATGATTGCCACATAAGCGTAGCAGAAACCGCCTTGCACCTTCCATGTCATTTGATGGAAACCTTTGCTGGCGGGAGCCTTGGCATCGAACACTACACTGTATTTATCACCAGGCTTCATCTGAGGCAGTTGAATTCCAGCCGCTGAAGTCATCTGGTCGCCGCCAAAGTACGAGAAGTCATAGCCAGCAGGCCAGGTCGCGGTACCAGTGTTGATGATCGTCCATTTCACGTCGAAGCTGTCGCCAGGTTTATATTGTGCATTGTCGCGCGGACGTTTGCCGGTATCCGGGTCGCATGCATATTTGACCGTGCTGCTGCCTCCGCTACTCCCGCCACTGCTTCCACTGTGAGAAACTGCGGTCGGTATGATCTCGAACGGAGTCGCCGTTGGGAAGATTGGTGTTGAAGTAACCGCCACAGGCTCGGTTGGCGTAAATGCCAGTGTGGCTGTTGGCTGAGAAGCCTGTGCCGCTTGAGTCTGCAAGCTCTGAATCTGAACAGTCATCGCGACTGCCGTGGAAATCTGGTTTTGAATGTCTTGCGGACTCTGAGTCGCCTGAACGGGTGCGCAGGCGGCTAACAGGAATATCGTTGCCAAAAGGATGGAAAGGGTCTTGGTTGGTTTGAATGTCATTCGGTTCTCCTCGTTATGATGGCTCCGTTGGATCTTTATGCCCAGCACCGATTCCCAACGGAACCCATTTTTTATCGTCTTTCAAGCGATGCTGCAAACCGCCCCGGTCGTGCACTTCATCAAACAGAGCGGGCTTCACAAACATGTCTTCACCGTCCAACAGACCAGTAATGCCTGTCTGACCCGGTTCAGGCCGTTTGTTTTGGCAGAATTTACAAGTCTTTGGATCGTGTACTCTGTACTCGGTTGGTTCCTCGTAGGTCGTAACAAAACCTTCGTAGTTCCGCACAATCACTTTATGGTCAGACATGCTCAGCAAGTAGTTGGGCATTATAGGAATCTTACCACCTCCGCCGGGCGCGTCGACGATGAATTGCGGCACGGCATATCCCGAGGTATGGCCGCGCAGCCCTTCGATAATCTCGATACCTTTGGCAACCGGTGTGCGGAAATGCCCGGCACCTTCGACCAAATCGCATTGATATAAATAGTAAGGGCGCACGCGAATGCGCGTCAACTTCTGGACCAACTCGCGCTGAATGTGGACACAATCATTGATTCCCGCCAACAGCACGGATTGATTTCCGAGCGGAATGCCGGCGCGCGTCATGCGATCGCAGGCCTCGGCCAATTCTTTAGTGATCTCATTCGGATGGTTGACATGAATGTTCAACCACAACGGATGGAACTTGCTCAACATATCACACAGTTCCTGCGTGATGCGCATGGGCATGAAGACCGGCACACGCGAACCGATGCGCACAATTTCAATGTGTGGAATCTCGCGCAGACGCGTGAGAATTTCTTCGAGAATCTTCGGCGCAAGGACAAGTGGATCGCCGCCAGAGAGCAACACGTCGCGGACTTGCGGCGTGCGTTTGAGATATTCGATCTGCGCTTCGAACTCGTGACGTGAGAAGGTCTGGCCGGGATCGCCGACAATGCGCGAGCGCGTGCAATAACGGCAATAGGACGCGCATTGAGTTGTGACCAGCATCAGGACTCTGTCCGGATACCGGTGAACCAGCCCGGGCACGGGAGAGTGGCGGTCTTCGGCTAATGAGTCTTCCATCATGGCGGTAAAGGCCTGCATCTCTTCTGAACGCGGGATGATCTGCATCCGCACCGGATCGTTTACATCGTCAGGATCGATCAAGGAGATGAAATAGGGCGTTACATCCACGCGGAATAGTCCGCTGGTTTGCAGCGCTTTACGTTCACTATCGGTCAACTTAAAAACTTTTTCGATCTCTTCTACAGTGTTCAAGCGATGGCTTAACTGCCAACGCCAATCATTCCATTGTTCATCTGGAATGTCGGCGTAAATCGGAGCACGCTTGGAGACAATCGGGGTAGGCATGGGGTTTTCCTCCGGGTATCTAAACGGAAACGGCTAAATCGGTTATGAAAAACAAACACGTTAGGATAAAACCATGCGGAGGGTCATGATCGGGGCGGAAAAATCCCGCAAAAAGCGCATCGATCCGCGCATATAGCATGCTGAGTATTGTAAGAGGAAACAAAATCGGGGTCAATGATAAATTAAGGTGATTGTGAATGACGGTGCAAGAAGAGCATTTTTGTGTACAATACAAACATACATCAAGGAGTCAACATGACCAATGTGGCCGTTCTAACGGATTCGACTGCCAGCATTCCAGAAGAGATTTTAACAAACCTCCACATTCGAACGGTGGCCTATTATATTCATCGCGGCGGAGAAGTGCTGCGCGATCTCGTTACGATTCAGCGCGAGGATTTCCTGCGTTGGCTGATGACGGCTCATTTCCTGCCGACAACGGCCAGCCCAGGCCCCGGCGATTATATGGAAGCTTATCAGGAATTGGCCGAGGAAGGCGCGCAGGAGATTGTAAGCATTCATATGACTTCCGACGCGAGTGGCGCGTATCAGGCCGCGACCATTGCACAGACCATGATGAAGGAAGAAGCGCCGGATATAAAGATCGAAGTGATCGACACGCGCAACGCCGCGTTATGCCAAGGCTGGATGGTGATCGAAGCCGCGCGCGCCGCACTCGCCGGGTCGCGCCTAGACGAGATCGCCGGCAAAGTCAAACGGATGATTCCGCTCTCACATATGATCCAAACGGCCGACACACTTAAATATCTTTACATGGGCGGGCGCATCGGCAAAGCACAGAGTCTGCTCGGCTCGATGCTCAATATCAAACCGTTGATCGGCATCGAAAATGGAGTCATCGTTCCGCTTGGCAAAGCACACAGCCGCTTGCAGGCTTACAGCATGATGGCTGACATGGTGGCCGAGGCCATTGGAAGAAGCAAAGCCAAAATCGCGTATGTGCACGCGGGTGCGCGGCGTGAGGTGGAAAAGCTCAAAGATTTGGTCGAGTCAAAAGTGGAAGTGGCCGAGTCGATTTTTGCAGAACTCTCTCCGGCGCTGGCCGTCCACACCGGGCCGGGCATGGCAGGACTCTGTTATTATTTAATAGAAGCATGACAAACGATCCTGCCGCCACACACGGACTTTGGGCTGATCTCGCTCGCCCGAATCTTTCCCCCACCGAAGCTGATTTCTCCATCATCGGCGTCCCGTTCGATGGGCTCGCCAGCGCGCGTAAAGGTGCGGCCCTCGGGCCGGCGCGCATGCGATTCTGGTCGGGACATTTAACTCCATTTAGCGAGGACAGGACTCGGCTAAGTCCGATGAGCATCGCGGATTTGGGCGACATCTCCATTTCGAATCCCGAATCGGATTTTGATTTGATTCGACAAAAGGTCGCTTCGCTGCCAAATATTCCCATTTTGCTCGGTGGCGATCATTCGGTGACGATTCCAATTTTTCAAGGTCAGCGTGAACGCTTTGCAAAGAAACGACTTGGCTTGTTATGGGTGGACGCGCATCCCGATTTGTGCGATGAATTCAATGGCTCACGTCTCTCGCATGCCTGTGTGCTGCGCCGCGGGCTCGAATTCGGAATCCAGCCAGAAGATGTTTGTCTCGTTGGGCTGCATTCGTGGGAAGATCAGGAAATCAGCTTAATCGAAAACGGCGGCTTGAACGTTTATACTGCCGCGCAAGTGGCCGAGCGTGGGATGAAAGACATTGCCGCCGAAGTGCATCGTAAGTTGAGCCGTTGTGATGCTGTCCATATCTCACTTGACATCGACTGTCTTGATCCGGCCTTTGCGCCCGGCACCGGCATCCCCGACTCCGGCGGTTTGACTTCACGTGAGGTCATCACATTGATCAAATCTTTGCGCGGGTTGCCGCTGATTGGTTTGGATATTGTTGAGGTCGCGCCGCCGCTTGATCCATCAGAAGCAACTGTCTTCGCCGCGTTGAAAATCATCATGGAATTTATTGCGGTCATCGCGAGAGAAAAACAGAAATAATCATGCAAATCAATACACAAGAATTAAGCGTCACACATAACACGTCTGCCCATCGCTTCGAGATTCAAGTCGGTGAACTTCTCGCTGTTTCGCAATATCGATTGATAGGCGACACCATTACGTTTTATCACGTCGGTGTGCCACCCGAATTGGAGGGTCAAGGGATCGGTAGTTTGCTTGCCAAAGCCAGTCTGGATTACGCGCGTGACCATTCACTGAAAGTGATTCCGCTCTGTTCATTCGTCGCTGCCTATATTCGAAGGCATCCCGAATACGCCATATTGCAAAGCAAATAAAGAGGAAAACAGACCAAAATGCGCTCCGAACAGGGCGCATTTTTGATTCCTGTTTGAGAACTTATTCACAAATTATCTTCGCAATTTATTGACTAGACGATTACATGGCCTCGCTATACTGAAGCAAGATATGCATCAATATAGCAAAGGAAATGTCATGAAAAAAACAATCATCCCGGTTCTGCTTGTGCTGGTTCTTCTCCTCAGTGCATGCAGCACAGTCTCCAACTCTAAGAGCAGCATTACTGGCAATTCGTTATCCGACTCCACCAAGTTAATACTCGGCATCCTAAAGCTCGAGGATACCGATCAGGCCGTCACAAAAGAACAAGCTACCAAGTTATTGCCTCGCTGGCAACTTTATCAACAGTTATCTATAAGCGGCACCGCTGCGCAGGAAGAATACGATGCGGTGCTGAGCGATATTAAAACCGCCATGACCTCCGCCCAACTTAGCACAATCGACGAGATGAATCTGACTCAACAGGATGTTACAGCTGTAGTCTCGAAACAAAACGTTTCTCAAATGTCGACATCCTCCTCCCAACAAAGCAGCGCCTCCGGCACTCGAAGCAGTTCCAACTCCAGCAGCAAATCTTCTACATCATCGTCTCGTTCCAGCAGCAGCGGAACGGCAGGCGGTCCTCCAGGCGGTAACATAGCTGATATGCCTATGGGGGGTGGCGATATGCCTATAGATATGGGCGGAGGCCCGGTGACAACATCTAGTTCCTCCAGTTTCAATCAGAGCACCACTACGAAAACATCAACGACGACAACCACCAAAATAACGGACATGACTACAACTATTTTGCTCAACGCATTAATCAAGCTGCTGGAAAGTAAAATAGCCTAAGAGGAGGTCTATCGATAGACTCTACACGAAGCAAATGAAAATGAAAGAACGCGTCACATCGAACGCGTTCCTTTTTGTGGCGGGGAGGGCGGGATTCGAACCCGCGACCGAGTTACCCCGGCACTCACTTAGCAGGCGAGCCCATTCAGCCACTCTGGCACCTCCCCAGGATATATTGATTTGAAAGTTCGAGGTCGACAACCGAAGGCGGAGGGAGTGGGATTCGAACCCACGTTGGTGTGACCCAAACATGTTTTCAAGACATGCGCCTTCAGCCACTCGGCCATCCCTCCAGGCGAACGTCATTTTACCATAAAGAAAATCCGTATCAAGAATGGCTATAATCCTTTCAAAAATGATTTCCACCTCCCGACTCTGATTTCCGAATGTCGACACAATTGGTATAATTCCACTTCTATGAAATATCATATTTGGACCGAAGGCTGTCAGATGAACGTGGCCGACTCGCAACGCGTCGGCTCTTCGCTGGAGCATTTGGGATACAGCTTTACCGATAAAGCCGAAGAAGCGGACGTCATTGTTTTAAACACCTGCGTTGTGCGCCAATCTGCAGAAGACAAAGCGCTCGGGCGGCTCTCGAGCCTGCTCCCGTTAAAACGGCAGAATCCAAGCCTCGTCATCAATCTGATGGGCTGTCTTGTCGGCGTGCGCGGCGCGGAAAAATTGCGCGCCAAACTTCCCTTTGTGGATGTCTTCTCGCCGCCCTCCGATCCCGGCCCGTTGATCTCATTCCTTACGCAGGGCGAAATCCGCTCACTCGAAGATGCCGAGACCACGCGCCGCTTCCTAATGATGGACGAGGAGTTAATCCTGCCGCAAGCCGAACAGGGCAAATTGATCAGCGCACACGTGCCCATCGTCTATGGCTGTTCGCACGCATGCACGTTTTGTATCATCCCTTATAAGCGCGGCGTTGAGCGTTCGCGTCCCGTTGGCGATATCGTTGCTGAAGTCCGTTCATTAGCCAAGCAAGGCGTCAAGGAGATCACTCTTCTCGGCCAGATCGTGGATCGTTATGGCAAAGACGTTCCAGATGGCCCAAACCTCGCGGGACTTTTGCGCGTCATTCATGAGGTCGAAGGCATCAAGCGCATTCGTTTTCTTACCTCACACCCAAATTATTTCAGTGATGATTTGATCCAAACTGTAGCTGAATTACCGCGTGTCATGCCGCACATTGAACTTCCGATTCAAGCCGGCGACGATGAAGTGCTCCGCAATATGAAGCGCGGTTACACACAGCAGGATTACCGTGAGCTCGTTGCAAAAATCCGTGAGCGCATTCCGGATTGTTCCGTCGCGACAGATATCATTGTGGGCTTTCCCGGCGAAACTGAAGAACAGTTCATGCAAACCCATCGCGTCTTGTCGGACCTCAAGCTGGATGTCGCTCATCTGGCGCGTTATTCCACCCGCGAAGGGACAGTGGCTACGCGCCGCATGGTGGATAATGTTTCAGAAGAGGAAAAGATGCGCCGCTTCCGCATGTTGGAAGATTTGCAGGAACAAATCATAGCTGAGATCAATGCCCGGTATTTAGGGCAAACCGTTGAGGTCCTGTTTGAGGAAAAAGTCAAAGGTCGCTGGAAGGGCCGTACGCCCACGAACAAGCTGGTCTTCGTTGAATCCGAAGAAGATCTTAAAAGCAAGACCCTCCCTGTCAATATCACCTGGACAGGGCCATGGTCCATGCAGGCCAATCTGGTCAAACAACCTGTTTTGATTTCAGTGTGATCTGGAATTTGTAACGAAAACTCCCGCCATCCGAAAATGAGCGGGAGTTTTTATCAAGAATGGGAGAGACTGCTGTTTATATTACTGAAGATATTACCGAGCAACGGGCCAAAAATGAACAAGGCTACGAAAACGACAATAGTAACTAGAGCAAGAATCAATGCGTACTCAACCAAGCCTTGTCCTCGGCTCCTTGCTTCGAAGGCACACAACAAATCGGCCACCTCCTTTCTGACCTAAAATTTCTTGCAAAAAACCTGTTAATTACTGTAGCATGAGCAATTACAGAGATTTATTGCTAAAACATTGCAATTTTTGCGGCAGAAGAAAGGGATGGAAATAATTTGCAAAAACGCTCTTGGCTTTCGTTCGTTAACGACTGAATCCACTCCATCATTGTGTCTGTAACCGATTGAATATGCTCGCGGTTGTCAGCGTCCCCTTCAAAACGCATAGGTTGCCCCACCGTGATGGCATACGGCCCGTGCAGATACCAATAACCAACCCTCGAGTGTCCGCCAAACTTGGATTCAATTCGCAGACTGCGTTCGCGCGGGAAATAAATTCCAACCGGCACAACAGGGACTCCTGTTCTAAGAGCCAAGCGCGCAGCCCCACTACGCGGCTTTCGAAAACCACCCTCCTGCGGGCTAAAATCTCCCTCCGGGAAAATACCCACAGAATGTCCCTGCCAGAGTAGTTGGCAAGCTTGCTCGATGGCATCTCCTCCAGGGATCACTTCAATTTGCCCAGCGCGGCGGAGGTACGGACCAAAAAGTGGAAAGGCAAACGCATTGGTAGTGATCAGCACACTCATACGCGAGAGCAAATGAATCAAAAAAGGATCGCTGGCGCTGGGATGATTGGCAATGAATAACTTCGGCCCATCAGGAAGAGGATCGTGCCAGTGAATATCCATCCGAAGCAACAATTT
This sequence comes from Anaerolineales bacterium, assembly GCA_035541395.1. Lineage (GTDB taxonomy): Bacteria > Chloroflexota > Anaerolineae > Anaerolineales > Villigracilaceae > JACPVF01. The sequence goes on along the minus strand of DATKNJ010000342.1, from coordinate 1,616 downwards.
TGAATAAGCATGAATAAAAGTGCGCGCAATTTCGTAGAGGGTATTTTTCCGCATGACAACTCTCCCTTTTACATTTTTTAGATAGCACGGGAACATATTCTAGGATACCACACAAACTTGGTACAAATTACATACAACCTCCAAACAAAAATACAGAGACCCGCTAATGCGGGTCTCTGTTATCTGTTTCTATTTTCTACACTAGCTTACTTCACTAAATTTCTCAGCACCGTGTGGAGAATGCCTCCGTTGCGATAATAATTCACTTCCACGTCAGTGTTCAACAAAACGGTAGCCTTGAACTCGATCACTTTCCCATTGGACTTGGTCGCTTTGACATTTACGATGGATTTGGGTTTCATCGTATCGCCGATGCCTTGAATATCATAAACTTCTGTACCATCCAAACCCAGCGACTCGGCATTCTGTCCATTCACAAAAGTCAAAGGCAGGATGCCCATCCCAACCAGATTGGAACGATGAATGCGCTCAAACGACTCAGCAATCACCGCGCGGATTCCCTGCAGAAGCGGCCCCTTCGCGGCCCAGTCGCGGCTGGAGCCCGTGCCGTATTCTTTTCCAGCAATGACCACCGCGGGAATATGCTCACTTTGATATTTCATCGCAGCATCATACATGCTCATCTCTTCGCCATCGGGGAAGTGTTTGGTGAGATTACCTTCCTTGGGCTCAACGAGCAAATTCTTTAGACGGATATTTGCAAAGGTGCCGCGCGCCATCACCAAGTCATTGCCGCGACGCGAACCATACGAGTTGAAATATTGCGGAGCCACGTCTCGTTCCTGCAGATATTTTCCGGCCGGGCTATTCACCGCGATGTTTCCCGCGGGCGAGATGTGGTCGGTTGTGATCGAGTCGCGGAACATGCCCAACACACGCGCGCCTTTGATATCGCCTACAGGCGGCAAGTCGAGAGTCAAAGTTTGGAAATAGGGCGGATGATGAATATAGGTCGAATTCTCATCCCATTCATACAAGTCACCGCCGGAAACTTTGATGTTCCTCCATGCATCCGAACCTTCGAACACACTGGCATAACGTTTCTCGAACATCTTCACATCCAGGCTGGAGGAAATCGTTTGAGCAATTTCCTGTTGTGTCGGCCACAAATCTTTAAGATACACAGGCTGACCATCCGCGCCTATACCAAGCGGCTCCTTATCGAGATCGATATCTACCGTGCCTGCTAACGCGTACGCGACGACCAGCGGCGGCGAAGCCAAAAAATTGGCTTTGACAAGCGGATGCACGCGGCCCTCGAAATTGCGATTCCCAGAAAGGACCGCCGCGGCCACCAAGTCGCTGCCCGTCACCGCTTTGGAGACATCTCCTGAAAGCGGCCCGCTGTTGCCAATACAAGTGGTACAGCCATACGCCACAATGTTGAAGCCGAGCTTGGCAAGTGGTTCGATCAATTTGGCCTGCTCGAGGTATTCTGTCACGACACGCGAACCGGGTGCGAGGCTGGTCTTGACATAAGGCTTGACGCTCAAACCCTTCTCAATGGCTTTTTTCGCCAACAATCCCGCGCCGATCATCACAGATGGATTGGATGTGTTCGTGCAAGACGTGATCGCGGCAATCACCACCGCGCC
>DATKNJ010000341.1:0-15748 GCA_035541395.1 Anaerolineales bacterium | reverse complement strand
GGCCAAGATTCCCATCCAGATAAACGCGAAGGCAATCGGATCTGTTTTCACTACCTGGCCGCTCGCGTCCAAGCATTGCATTTCGTATCCGGTGGCCGGGGTTTCAAAGCCGTTGCTGTCCGTGGCGGTGGTTGCGTAAGTATGGATCTTGGGCGTGGTTTCTTTGGGGCACACCATGGGGCCAACAATGCCTACCGCAAAATTGGTCGCTGAGGTCACGCCGCCAAGTGCCATCGTCACTGGAAAGACACAGGTGCCGATAATTGCAAAAACCAATACCCAAACAATACATCCAGAGATGACGCCGGTTGAAGATTTCATGGCTTTCTCCTTGGTTGTTTTAATTCTATGTTTGAGCCGGAAACTTCAAAATAGGTTATTGGTCATTGGGCAATTGTGAGATATAATACAAGTTGTCTGACAACTTTTCCAGGAGTTTCCTATGACTACCATTGACCTGACTATCCAAAAAGATCGCCGCACCCGCGCCATTCAACGCGCCCGTGAGCGGAAGATCATCATCCCAACGTACGCGCAGATGAAAGATCCCTCCAAGATTCCAGCCAAAATTAAAGATGAACTGAAGAAAGTTGGCTTGTGGGATGTGGATCCGCGCAACTTGTTCCGCATCAACTGGCATAACCAGCCGGTCGCTTCGGGCGGGACCTTTGGCGGCGTCAACTTTCTCGAGCTTCCCTCTTCGCTGACGGGTGTTCCGGCGCGCATCATTGTATTGGTGGGCAAGTGGTTCCCAACCGGCGCGCATAAAGTAGGGGCTGCATTTTCCTGCCTTGTGCCGCGGCTAGTCACAGGTCAGTTTGACCCGACCACGCAGAAAGCAGTCTGGCCCTCGACCGGGAACTACTGTCGGGGCGGCGCGTATGACTCGGCGTTACTGGCTTGTGAGTCCATCGCGATTTTGCCGGAGGGCATGTCCAAGGAACGGTTCGATTGGCTATCGAAGATCGCTGGCGAAACCATCAAAACACCCGGTTCGGAATCGAACGTCAAAGAAATTTTCGATAAATGCAAAGAGTTGCGCGCTTCCGGCGAAGACTTGATGATCTTCAATCAATTCGAAGAGTTCGGTAATTATCTCTGGCACTTTGAAGTGACCGGCCACGCGATGGAAGAAGTGCTCAAACAGGTGATGGGCAAAAACGATCATTATCGCGGCATGGCTTCAGCCACTGGTTCGGCGGGCACGATTGCCAGCGGCGATTACATGAAGAAGTTGTTCCCTGATAGCAAGATTGTTGCGAGCGAAGCTTTGCAATGCCCAACATTATTGGAAAACGGATTCGGTGCGCATCGCATCGAAGGCATCGGCGATAAGCACGTGCCGTGGATTCACAACACGAAGAACACTGACGTTGTCGTGGCGATTGACGATCAAGCCGTAGTCAACATTTCGCGCTTGTTCAACGAAGAAGTTGGCCGCGCGTATCTGGTCGAGAAAGGCGTTCCGGAAGCGATTGTCAATCAACTCGATTTGATGGGCTTCTCTGGTATCTCGAATGTGTTGAGCGCGATCAAAGCTGCCAAATATTATGAGATGGGCGAGAACGACATCATGCTAACCGTGCTGACTGACTCGATGGAGCTATATCGCTCGCGCATTCACGAGATGCACGAAGAATTCGGCCAATACGCTGAGAAGGATGCCGCCGCTGACTTTGCGCGTTATCTGCACGGCCAGTCCACGGATAACATGCTCGAGTTGCGTTACACGGATCGCCGCCGCGTGCATAATCTCAAATATTACACTTGGGTCGAGCAACAGGGCAAAACCTACGAAGAAATCCAACAACAATGGCATCAGCCAAATTACTGGACAGATGTCCAGCAGCAAGCTGATGAAATCGATGAGCTGATCGTTGACTTCAACAAGGAAGTCGGTTTGATATAACGAAAACATTGTAAATTGATGTCGGTCATCCCTGCCTGCAAATCGTTTCTCGATTTGGTGCTAGAATCGCCTTGTTTGAATATTGAAGAAATGCCAAGGTTTATAGAGGAGCAGGAAGATGGATGCGATTGAATTTACACGAAATTACACCGATCTCTCCACGGATCGAGGCTTCCAGTTTGAGTTCCAGTGCGACCGCTGCGGGAACGGCTATAAGACGCAGTTCCAAGCCTGGTCAATGGGAACGATCTCCGGCGCGTTGGACGCGGCTTCCAGTCTGTTTGGTGGTGTGTTTGGCGAAGCCGCAAACTTGAGCGAACGAGCGCGTTCTGCCACCTGGCAACAGGCCCGCGATAAAGCTTTGGTCGAGGCTGTGCAGCAGATCAAGCCGAACTTTTTGCAATGCCCGCGTTGTTCGAGCTGGGTTTGCAAGAAGAATTGTTGGAATCAGCAACGCGGACTGTGCAAGAACTGCGCGCCCGATTTAGCGGTTGAAATTTCTGCTCAACAATCTTCGCAAGCCATTAACAAGATCCAGCAGGATATCGGCGTCGATGCCGAAGATGCGAAGTTAATCGGAAGCGTTGGGACTGCCAAAGTCCAGGCTTCCTGTCCGAATTGTCACGCGCCGCTGGCTTCCAACGCCAAGTTTTGTCCTTCATGCGGATATAAGCTGGCCGACGCTTCCAAATTCTGTATCAACTGCGGCACCAAATTGGAGCCGGGCGCGAAATTCTGTCCGGAGTGCGGAACGAAACAATAAAGCCAAAAAGACGGTCGCTTCACAAGCGACCGTCTTTTTTTGAATTATTTGCAGCCGTTTGTCACGGCTTGATGTATGGCTTGTAACAACGAAGTGCTGTCTGTCGTATCTTGTCCCAATTCCCAGATCATCACACCGCCAAATCCATTTTGGTATGCATAACACGTCTTTTGCTGGATGGTTTGAATTCCGTTGAAGTAAATTCCATTCATTTCATCCTGGTTTGGCGCGGGATGATATTTGCTGACGATCTCCTGATAAGTGAATTCCTGATCTGGGTTGTTAATGGGGCGGCCGTAAAAAGGCACACCTAAGAACAACTTCTCCTTTCCGAATCCATCGTTCACAAAAATTTCCATATCTTTGACAGCTTGATCATACGTTGAATGGCGCGGCCCATTGTCATAAGACATGACATGAGTTCGATCCACGAAGGAATAGTTTGAAAGCGGTTCATCTGAGGAAGACGATAGCGCCTGCGTGACAATCATGTTGTGCGGTGCAAGCGCGGCTTGCAATTCAGTCAGCAGGGCGATGTTATTCTTGACTTGCACATCATTATCGGGGAATTCCCAATCGATGTCCACGCCGTCTAGGTTGTGAGCGATGGCGAAATCTAAAACATTTTGAATAAACTTCTGGCGCGTTTGCGGTTTGGCGGTCATTGGTGCAAAGCCCGAAGAACGGTCCCATCCACCGATCGAAATATAAATGCGCGTGCCGTATTTTGCTTTCATCTCGCACAGTCCCTGAAAGATATCGTCTGTGAGACGACTGGTATCGAGGGTTCCGTCTGCGCGCGGTTCGGCAGAGAAATAGATGATATCCGTCAGATATTTTCCCCAATCGAGATTGAAATCGCGATAATCCGGAAAGTAGCCGATGATCGAGAAATTCTTTGTAGGTGTAGGCGATGGCATGACAGTTGAAGTGGGAACAGGTGTGGGTGTGATAGTGTCTGTTGAGGTGGGAACAATTTGATTTGTAGGAGGAGGCGGAATTATTTCCGGTGTGCAAGCCGCCAGCGTCAATGCGATTAAAAACGTTAACAGGTTCTTCATCGGCATGATTATAGTGTGGTATAAAATTGTTTGGATGGTTTCACAGACTGATTTAATCTTGGTTTGTCTCCTGCCTTCGCCGCGTGATTTGGACATTGCGCGCATGTTGGGATGGTATCGCATTCCGCTTCGCACCGCCCCGAAAGTTGTAGCCGTGGACTATCTGGCTTTTTATCAGCCCGCGGCTTTCGCCGGGCACGGCGGACAGATCGAGTTCGTTGCGAAGGTACGCGGCCACGAACTGACGACGCGCGGCGAACTCCTGCGCGACGAGGCAGAACATCCGCGGGCGCGCGAAGAATATTACAAAATTCAATTGGGCGATTTGGAAAAATTATCTCAACCGATTCGCGCCGATAAATGGAAACGTTTGACGTTTCTTTATTCTACTGGCGAATATTTATTGCAAGCAAAAACGTTGAATGACCTGGTCGTAGCGGGCGAAGAGCGACAAGTTTTATGGCGTTCATTGCGTGAGCGCGCCGAAAACGAGCAGTTGTACAAAACTGATTTGCCCGATGTGGATGTCCCACCAGAAGTGTTGATGGCTTTGTTGGGAATCAAAGAATCGCCCGGTTCTTATGATGAATTGTTATCGGATTGAATTGTTTAAATGTGGCTTTCTAAATTTATTTATAACCTTGATTTAACGAGGTTTTGAAATCAGATATGACCGCTACGCAGTGGATTTTGATTGGCGTTGTTTGTGTGCCGTTGGCTTTTGTAATTGCGAACCGTCTTCGAATTGACCTGGCCGCATTGCTCATGGCGGTCACACTGGGAAGCCTTCAGTTGTTTGGCTTTGGGATGTTGGGACCCGCTCATACGCCGGCCGCGGCGGGGAACATCGTCTCGGGATTTGGCCAGCCGATCATTCTGATTCTGATTTCTTTATTCATTCTCACGCAGGTCTTGGAAAAGAGCGGCGTCACGCGCTGGATCGCGCAAAGACTGATTCGTTTAGGCGGGAACAATCAGAGTCGTTTGATTGCTCTTTTCACGGGAATTACAGCTTTCTTCTCTCTTTTCATGAATAATCTCGCGGCAGGTGCTCTGGTACTCCCAATTGCGATGGAAGCTGCGCGTCGTACGCGCATCAGCCCAAGCAAATTATTGATTCCTGTGGCTTATGGCAGTTTGTTGGGGGGGGCTGCTACATACTTTACCACCGCGAATATCATCGTCAGCAGTTTGCTGACCAGCGCCAATCCTCCTCAAACCGCATTGCATATCCTGGACTTTACACCCACAGGCAGTTTGATCGCGATTGCGGGAATTCTCTTTTTTGGTTTCTTTGGGAAACGTCTGTTGCCTGATCGCAAACCTTCGGTCGAGCAGAGCCTGGCGCGTTTATCCGGCAATGAGCTGGAAGAACTTTATGCGTTGGGCAATCGCCTTTGGGCAGGCCGAATCGATTCGTCATCCCCGTTGGTCAATCAAACGTTGAAGATGAGCGGCATCGGCGGGGGACTTGGTATTCTGATCGTTGCCATGCATCACAAAGATCATGCATTCTTCGTTCCCACATTGACCGAAGTGCTGCAACCGAACGATGTTCTTCTGATCGTTGGTCGCGAGGAGCGCGTGTTCAAATTGGCTGAGAAAGGTGTCCACCTCAAACCAGAGAAACATACGCTCACCACTTTCGGATTGACTCTCACCGAGTTGACGCCCACGCCGCGTTCTTCGTGCATCGGTAAGAATCTCAAAGAGATGAACTTCCGCGCTCAATATAATTTTGCCGCGATTGCTCTTTTGCGCGGCCAGCGCAGCTTTCGCACGGATGTCGCCGATATTCCAATCAAGGCTGGCGATTCTCTTCTGATCGTTGGCCCTCAGGATCGAATCCGTGATTTGCATCGCAGTGCGGACTTCATCGTATTCGAGCCCAACCTCAGCGATTTGCCCGTGGATGGAAAAATGGCGATCTCCGCAGTCGCGATTGTCGCTGCCGCCATTGCTGCGACCATTGCTGGCGCTCCTGTTGAGTTGGCGATGCTTTCTGCGGCTGTCTTGTGTTTTCTGCTTGGGCGTGTTTCAATGGAAGAAGGATATCGGATTGTGGAATGGCAGGCCGTTTTTCTGATCGCCGGGATGTACGTCGTCAGTGATGCCATGGTGGAGACGCGCCTAGCCGATTTGCTCGGAACAGGTATGCTCAAGATTGTGGAACCCATCGGACCGCTCGGCCTCGCGGCGGGCGCTTATATCCTGACGGCTTTTCTCACGCAAATCATGGGCGGCCAGGTCACGGCTTTGGTGACCGGCCCAGTGACGATCAGCGCCGCGATTCACATGGGTGTTAGTCCGCAAGCCATCGCAGCGGCAACTGCCATCGGCTGTTCGGCTTCCTTCTTTACACCGCTCGCACATCCGGTTAACATCATGATGATCGCGCCCGGTAATTACACCTTCGGCGACTTCTTTCGCAGTGGCTGGCCGTTGACCATTCTTTCGTTTGTCATGCTGATGTTGGGAATGATTCTATTCTGGAGACTCTAGGAGAGATATGCAAACGCTCATCAAAAACGGGACTCTCATCACCGCCTCGGATACATTCAAAGCGGATATTTTGATCGAAGGCGAAAAGATCAGCCGCATCGGTCTGAACCTTGAAGCTGGTTCCGCGCAAGTGATCGACGCGTCGGGAAAACTGGTCATGCCCGGCGGCATCGACCCGCATGTGCATCTCGACCTGCCAATGTTCGATACCGTCTCCTCTGACGATCATTACACGGGCCACAAGGCCGCGGCTTTCGGCGGCACAACCACCGCCATGGACTTCGCGGTGTTGGAGCCTCAGGGCTTCAAATATTCTGTGGACTTGTGGATGAAGAAGGCAGAGAAAGCTGCGATAGATTATTCTTTCCACATGAATTTGACTCGCTTCGACGAGCAGATTGCTAAAGAAATGCCGTCGCTGCGCGAGATTGGGATTACAACGCTCAAAGTATTTACCGCATACAACGGCCGTTTACGACTCGATGATGGCGGGATATTTAAAGCGTTGCGCCTTGCTAAAGAGAACGGCATGTTGGTGATGGCGCATTGCGAAAACGGCGATGTGATCGATACGCTGATTCCCGAAGCTTTGGCCGCGGGACATACCACGCCCGAATATCACGCGTTGACTCGTCCCGCGTGGGGCGCGGTGGAAGCCACACTACGCATGGCGGCGATGGCTGAAGAAGCAGATTCGCCAGTTTATATTGTCCACATGAACGTGGGGAAAGAAGTGGATATGCTCAAGTATGCGCGTGAGCGCGGCGTGAAGGTGATGGGCGAAACTTGTCCGCCTTATCTGTTTTTCTCGATTGATGATTTACGTCGTCCTGATGGCGCTAAATGGATTTGTTCACCGCCAATGCGCACCAAGGAAGACAGCGCGCGGATCTGGGAAGGACTGTCGGAGAACACTTTGCAAACCATCGGCACGGATCATTGTCCTTTTTTCTTTGACGGAACCAAGCCTATCGTCTATGAAGGACGCGAGATTGCCATCCCTGGTAAAGAATTGGGAAAAGATGACTTTACAAAAATTCCGAATGGCTTGCCGGGCATCCAGGATCGCATGCCGGTTTTGTGGACTCATGGCGTGCGAACGGGGCGTATCACGCCGAATCAATTTGTGGCGTACATGAGCACAAATCCCGCCAAGATTTTTGGACTCTATCCGCGTAAAGGCGCGCTCGTGCCCGGCGCGGATGCCGACATCGCAATTTGGGATCCCGAGAAGAAAGTGAAGTATGGCGTGGCGATGTCGCACCAGCGTACGGACTACAACTTGTACGAGGATTGGGAACTAACCGGCTATCCAGAAAAAGTTTTCCTGCGCGGCAAGATGATTGTAGATGGCGAGAAATGGCTTGGTAAAAGCGGTGATGGAAAATTTTTGAAACGCAATGAGGGCGAGATTCTTTAATCTTGCTTGGAGGAGATATGGCAGATCATACTTGTGAGGCGCTGGTTGTCCATTGCATGGATTTTCGCCTGCAGAAATATTTGAACGATTGGCTCGATAAAAATCCGGGCGCTGGTCGATATGACAGAGTCAGCATCGCGGGCGGCGTGCTGGATATCTATCCTGTGCTGAAACATATTGAATTATCGGTGCGCTTGCACAAGATCAGCAAAGTAATTTTGGTCAATCATGAGGATTGCGGCGCGTATGGCGCAGCGGGAACGCTTGACCGTCACACAGAAGACTTGCGCGAAGCCGAGCGCAAAATTCACGCGCTTTACATGAGCTTGACTGTCGAGAAATATTATTTGAAACTGAACGGAGCCTTTGAGCGAATCTATTAGGCCGAAGTAGCTGCGAGCAATTCCTTTAATCGAGGATGCTCCGCGTAGACGCCACGATACTTCGGCGGAATCAAACTTGCAATTCGACACATGATCTCATCTGTATCGCGCTTAAGCGACGCGTCGCGGTCTTTGGTGGGGAGAGGCGGAAGTGTAAATGGTTTTCCCGCGCTGACCACAATACGTGAACGACGGAAATGTTTGAGATTATCGAGGATGACTTGATCTTCGGTGCCGGCTAACCCAACCGGCACAATCGGACGATTGAGTTTGCTCGCCAGGTAACTGACGCCAGGCTTTCCTTCTGCCATCGTGGCTGAACGGCTGCGCGTCCCTTCCGGCGCGATCACGAGGATATTCCCAGCTTCCATCAGCTTGATAATTTTTCGCAGCGCTTTCAGGTCCGGATTGAAGCGGTCGATGAAAATCAGCTTGATGTAACGGCTCAAAAAGCGGAAGATCCAAATCTCTTCCCATTTTTCTGCCACGGGAATAAATACATCCCAGCGGTTGAGGGCATAATACAACATGGCCGAATCGAGCATGCCAAGATGGTTGGTGGCGATCACGAACGCGCCCGATTCTGGAATATTTTCATAGCCATGAATTTCGATAGACGCGATCAGGTTAAGGATTGCGCGGAGAAGCCAACGAAAGAGATTAAGCATGTACCAATTGTACATAAAAGGAAATAGAGATGGAAGGGCATACGAAAAGTCCCCGTCATTTCATAATGGCGGGGACTTTTTCAGGGTATATTTCCAGCCCTATCTCCATAAGTGATCGTTTGTAGACGGTTTGGCGGCAGTCTCTGATCCGTATAGCTCGAACAAACGGCTGAAGATTTCCATATCGCCGGGCGATATTTCGGTGATTTGGAAACCAACATTGTATGAGGTTGGATCAATGCGGTCGTGCTCGCACCAACGGCTGCGCGCGCCGAACGTCATATAACTTTTGCTGGCTACTTCGCTTGTCAAGTCAATACGTAAGCGAAAATCCATATTCAATGGGATTGGCTTCGTGCTGTCGAGTTTGAATCCGCCCGTGCTGATGTCAGTTAGATGTCCCACTAATCCCCCAGATTTCTCATCTGTGACCCGCATATAGTATGAGAAATTCCGTCTGTTTAAGTGTCGACGCTCATTCATAGGAATTTCCTTTCTCCAGCTTGACACAGTATAAAACAGATTCAAGCGTGGGAAAAAACTAATATGTTTTTAAAATGTGTGTCAAAATGGTTGCCCCGGAACCTCCAATATTTTGTGCCATACCGATTTTTGCGCCGTCTACTTGCGTGGGACCACACTCGCCGCGCAATTGTTGGACGACTTCCACGATTTGATACATACCTGTCGCACCGACCGGATGCCCGCGCGCTTTCAAGCCTCCACGTGTGCAGACGGGCACGCGGCCCTGAATGCTGATCTCGTTATCGAGGCCGAGTCTCGGTCCCTGGCCGCGCTCGGCAAATCCGCACGCTTCCAGCGACAGCACAGACATGATCGAGAACGCGTCGTGCAGCTCGAACACATCCACACCCTTCGGCTCGATATTTGCCATCTCATACGCGCGTTTGGACGAATCATACGCAGCTTGCAAAAAGAGCGGATCGCGGCGGCTTTGTACCGCGATGGTATCTGTAGCCGCGGCCGAAGCGCTGACCATCACGCGCGGACGGCCTGCATGATTAATGACTTTTTCCGCTGGCACGATCACCGCCGCAGCTGCGCCATCGCCAATTGGTGAGGCATCCAGCAAACTAATGGGCGTGGCGACCATGCTGGCCTTTTCATATTTCTCAACGCTGATCTTTTCGTGTAATCGGGCAAATGGGTTGTGCATGGCATTGGCATGTGCATTGACTGAGAACGGCGCGAAGTCGGTATGCTTCCAACCGAACTCATGCATGTAGCGGCGCATGATGAGCGCGTTCAATCCTACAAACGAGACGCCTTGTTCCACTTCGTAGTCTGCATCGGCCGCGGTGGCGAGGGCGGCAGTCACATCATGCCCGGCTTTATCTGTCATTTTTTCGACGCCAACTACCAGTGCTGAGTCAACGTCGCCGGACGCGACAGCTATCAGTCCCGCGCGAAACGCAGCCGCGCCGGAGGCGCAGGCCGCTTCCACTTTGACAGCTTCCTGTTGCCACAACCCAATCCAATCCGAAAAGAAAGTCCCGAGTTGGCTTTGCCCACTAATGAGGGACGAAAGCATATTGCCGACGTATAACGCGTCCACGCGCTCCAGGCCCGCATCCTGCATGGCGGCGAAGCCGGCCTCGCCCCCGATTTCGCGCATGGATTTGTCCCACTGTTCTTCAACGACTGTTTGTCCGATTCCTAAAATTGCGACTTCTCGCATGAATACCTCTTGGTTGTATACTGGTTGAAATTGTAACCGAAGTGGCTCTCAGGAGCTATCCGACTGTCTTTGGAACAAATGTGAAAGTTTTGCGTCAAAAAAAATAATCCAACAAAACGGAGGAGAAAATCATGTCTCGCTTTTTAACCGTTCTGCTGCTGACTGTTTTATTGACAGCCTGCGCGCCTCGAGCGCCTCAGCCTCAAGGGACTCCACCCGAACCGACTCAGTCTGCGCCAACGCCGATCTCATCTGGAAATTGGACGGTCGAGTTGAATCAATCTGGCGGAATCATGGGTTTGCAGCGCAATGTGACGATCACCAGCGATGGGAAAGTCGTCATGGTGGATAAGCATACAAATCAAATTGTTAATTCCCAGCTTTCTCCAAAAGACCTCAGCCAGTTCAAGTCTCTTCTTGATAGCCTTGTTTTTGACAATTCCGGCTCTAGAAGCTCCGGCTGTGCAGATTGTTTTTATTATGATTTGGAGATTCAAACTGGAACTCAACATTTTCTTATTCAGCTCGATGATGTCTCCCTGGCGGATTCCGATTTCAAGCCGTTGGTTGTGTACTTGCGCGGCCTGATGGATCAGGCATTTCAGCTTAAATAATCAACACAAATTTGATAAGTTTCTTTAATGTGTCTGAAATATTTTTGTTGTATGATGTGAGTTATAGAGAAAGGAGGTAGCCATAGAAGTACCGCCTGAAATCTCGACCAAAGGGAAGACCGGAACGCCCTGAGCTGAACAAACTCTCTGGTTTTGTTTCAGACGTTCCCCAAACGAAAGGAAGGCTGCAAACCGCTCTTCCCCGCAGACGTACTGTGTAAGCTAGTCGGATGAGAAATTTCTCATCCGACTTTTTATTTAAACAATAGCCCCATTTTGTGAACTGTGAATCTTTTAACGCAACCCAAAACCTCGAAAGTTTGTCCGAGAGCAGGTTGCCAATCATTTAATTGAATCTCGGTGCGTCGTCCGGGTGCGCGCATTTGAATCTCGGAGATGAGATGTCTGCCGATGAATTCCGCTAATTGAGCGTGCACCGGATCGAGTTCCACGCTTGCTCTGTTCACCCCGCCAGCGCGTGTGCGATAAGTATATATTCCTATCGCGACTGTCTTCTCATCATCAGTGGTTACAATAGCAAAGCGGTCTTGCCTGGACCCTCCGATTGACTCAAACAAAGGGCCGAGGAGATATGCGGAGATGGAAGGCCGAAACCGATCCTCGCGAATCGGCTCGTAATCCAAAATTTTGGTCGGTGTAATTCGTTTTGCAAAATCCATTTGTCGTCGCCATTCGAAGCGGCCAATCGGTTGAATGTGATAGCCTTTCGGCAAGTCGATCACGGCGACCACTTGTTCGGGCCGCAGGTTGTATTCGGAAGAACTCGCATACGGCGCAAATCCCAGATCTTTGTATAAGTTATAAGCGGGCAGATTCGCCGCAATAACCTCCAGATAGATTGTCTTTGCTTTTCGAGCACGTAAATCTTCCAAGGCGGCTTCGACAAGTTTGCGTGCTACCCCGCGCCGACGATAAGCGGGCAGGACGGTTACATTGGCGATTAACCATTCAGGCGCGTTTCTGTGGCGCATGAAATTGATGAGTCCAACTGGCTGGTGATCTTCCTCGTAGATAAAGCCGCGTATGGCATCCCTCAAAATGGGAATGAATAACTGCAGGATGCGCACCAATGGCCAGAAGCGCTTGACCCCGTCAATCTGGTCGAGCATGCTCTCGTTCTCATCTGTTTGTACACTCCAAGATGGATTCTCCGGATATTGAAAACCCTCTCGAATCAGCTTGACCATTATGTCTATGTCGTTAGGAAGTTGAAATGGTCGAATGTTTCCCATATAAAAAACCTAGGTGGTTGTTGTAGGGATGGAGGCTTAAATACCACCAATATTAGTATATTCATACGCGCAACGAAAAGCAATAGAGATAATTGAATTTTTATCTCTTTGCAACGTTAAATTGTTTCTGTGCCAATCGCGGGAGTTACAGGGTCTTTGACGAATAAAACCAGCATGATTGCCATCAATAAGCCGCAGGCCGCCGAGATAAGAAAGGTTGCATTAAAGCCAATTGTGTCTGCCAGCCAACCACCAAAGACCGGCGCTAAGATCGTGGCGGGTGCCGTAATGGTATTCGAGAGACCGATGTAGAGTGGGCGTTCATGTTCTTTTGCAAAGCTGATCGTCAGAGCAAGCGGAACGGTCCAGATCGCGACGCCTGCGACGGCTTCCAATAGGAAGACGGGGTAGAACCATTCAAGGGATGTCGCAAGCCAGGCCACCACTGCGCTTAAAGTCGCGGCCAGCGCACCAACGACCATCATGTTGCGATGACTCCAGCGATCGCCCAATCGCCCCATGATTAAACTGAATAGTATTTGCGATACCAACAGGAACCCGGTCATAATGCCAGCGATGGCGTCATTCATCCCGAAGTATTTGACTCCATAGATCAAATAAAACGCGAAGGCCATGCTCGCGAATTGACTCAAACTGCGTACGCCGAGGAAAATGGCGAAGTTGCGGTCGCGCTGAAGAATCGCCCACGATTGTCCTAAAAAAGCAGTATTCGATTCGGCAGGTTGGGGGAGAGTCTCAGGTTCTCGCGTTTGTGCAACGACGGTATACGATAAAGCCATGGCAAGGAACGTACTTAAAAAGCAAATTGTAAAATTGAGCGGGCTGTCCATTTTTTCGAGAATGAAACCGGCGATGATGGCCGAAATACCGGCTAAGCCATTGAACGCCGCGGCTTGTGTTCCAAAGAATGTGCCATGCAATTCGCGCGGCATAATTTTTGTCACCATGGTCTGCCAGGCATTGGCTGCGAAACCGCTGCCGAGGCCTTGCCAGATCAAGAGACCGAAGACCAGCAATAGCGCCGTCGATGTAGTAAGATGCGGGAGAAACCACGCAACAGCTGCCAGTCCCAGATAAGGGATGCGCTCGTGGACAGTTGTCAACAGAACGAGTGGTTTGTATCGCTTCGCGCGGGACACCCAGCCTGCAGTCAACAATTGGGGCAGTTGCCAGCCGACGTTATGAATTGCGGGAATCAACCCAATCAACAACGCTGAATCGCTTAATTGTTTTACAAAGAGGGGAATGATCGCCAGGAAAGAACCAAAGCCCAGACCCAATCCAAACAATCCGCCATCTAACATGCCGATTGCAAAGTTGAAGCGTAGATGTTTGCGGATGTAAGCTTCAGTGGATGGCACGAAAGGGATTTTACCACTTGACAATTTCGGGCAAACGGATAAAATAAAAACGAACGTTCGTTCATATTTGAGGAGCTATGTCTCAAACGACTATTTCAAGAGGAGAACGTACTCGTCAGGCCATTCTGGACGCGGCCTATGAGTTGATGATTGAACAAGGTTATGCAGCCACCTCCATGAGGCAGATCGCAGACCACGCAGGCCTGGCGTTGGGAGGCATCTACAATCACTTTTCTTCGAAAGATGATGTCTTTTTGGCTATTGTCGAAGAGCGGCATCCTTTTTTGCAGATCATTCCAATCATGAATTCTGTGAAAGGTAAGAACGTTGAGGACTTTGTTCGGAAGTCTGCACACACTTTGGTCGATGAGTTGGGGCGCCATCCAGATTTTCTCAATCTTCTGTTGATAGAAATCGTTGAATTTAAAGGTGAGCATGTTCCCAAAATATTTAACAAGATTTTTCCTGTGATCCTGCCGATTGGGGAGAAGCTTGCCAGCTTGAATGGTGAACAACGTTCCATCCCACCTGTGGTTTTGGTGCGTGCATTTCTCGGGATGTTCTTTTCATATTACATCACGGAGATTTTGATCGGCCGCGCCTTGCCGCCCAAAATGCAGGTCAATGCATTGGATTATTTTGTCGATATCTTTTTGCATGGCGTGTTGAAGGAGTCAGCATGATCTCACGACTTGTCTCTATTATCCGTAAAGAATTCATCCAGATCTTTCGAGACCCGCGCACACTGATGCTGATTATTGTGATGCCGATATTACAGCTTTTCCTATTGGGATATGCTGCCACTACTGATGTTAAAAACATATCGCTCGCGGTTTGGGATCAAAGCCAAACGGCTCAATCGCGGGCTTTGCTGGATGCGTTCCGTGCTGCTAATTATTTCAATATCTCTTATGCGGTAAGTTCCGAACCTGAATATCGTTCTTTGATCGAGTCGGGGAAGATTCGGGCCGTTCTGATTATCCCGCCCGATTATGATCAACATTTATTGCAAGGTAATGCACAAGTCTCAATGGTGTTGGATGGCTCTGACGCAACAGTCGGTGGAACCGCGCTTTCTGTGGCGCGCCTCATCGGTCAGTCCTACGCGACGAAAGTGATGTCCGACCAGGCTGCTCTCAGCGGACGAAGCGCCTCGCTCACGCCGCCATTGGATGTCCGTACTCAGGTTTGGTACAACCCCGATTTGATCGCGGCCTACTTCAACGTCCCGGCAGTGATCGGTATGATCCTGTATTTCATCACCACGCTCTTGACGGCCACCTCGATTGTGCGCGAACGCGAGCGCGGCACCATCGAGCAGTTGATCGTCACGCCGATCCGTTCGTGGGAGTTGGTTCTGGGAAAGATTCTTCCATATATTATTTTGGCCTTCATCGACACGATTGAGATTCTCGTCATTGGGCATTGGTGGTTTGGAGTTCCGGTACGAGGCGACATCGGGTTGATTCTCTTGCTTTCAGGGTTGTTCGTCTTGTCAAGTTTGGGGATTGGCTTGTTCGCTTCCACTATCGCGAACACGCAGCAGGAAGCCATGATCACAGTGATGGTCACAATGCTGCCAAGTATCTTTCTATCGGGTTTTTTCTTTCCAATTGACGCCATGCCGCAGTTTTTGCAGATCATTTCATATGCCGTGCCTCTGCGCTATTACCTGGTCATTATCCGCGCTCTTCTTTTGAAGGGAGTCGGTGTAGCTGCGATTCAAAACGAAATTATCGCTTTATCGCTTTTCGCACTTTTTATTTTGGGAGTCGCTTCTCTGCGCTTCCGCAAACGTTTAGATTGATGTAAGGAGTTTTCGAAATGGAACCGAAACGAAGACGAATGGTAGCGATCGTCGTGATCGTAGTAGCGGTGGTGATTGCCGGATATTACGGCATCCGGGCAATGAACACAACAGCCAATACCCAACTGAAAGCATCGGGGACGATTGAAGCGGTGGATGTGAATGTGTCGCCGGAATTGTCAGGGAAAGTGTCGGAAGTGCTGGCCGAGGAAGGCCAGACCGTCAAAGCCGGGGATGTCCTCTTGAAACTGGACGAGACCCTGCTCCAAGCCCAACGCGACCAGGCC
>DATKNJ010000340.1:0-11071 GCA_035541395.1 Anaerolineales bacterium | reverse complement strand
CCTTCATCGGCGTTGCAAGTTAAGTATTTAGGATTGTCAGGAACTTGTCGGCACAGCTGCCATTTCTTTGCAGCGGGAAAACCCGCGCCGCCGCGTCCGCGCAAACCGGAGCGCATCACTTCGTCGATGACTTGTTCCGGAGTCATGCTGGTCAACGCTTTAGCGAGAGCTTGATAACCATCTTCTGCAATATATTCTTCGATGTTATGTGGGTCGATCTTTCCGCAGTTGCGCAAAACAATGCGGACTTCTTTAGCTTTCGGCGCGCCGAGTTCATCGTCGGTGATGACTGTTTCTTTGGCGCGGAACTTTTCGACCACGCGTCCCTTGATGAAATGTTCCTCGACGAGGAACGGGATGTCGTCCGCGCTCAGGTTGGCGTAGTGCACATTTTCCGGATACACCACCAGGTCCGGACCGAAGCGGGTTGGATCTCCCAAACGAGAAGTTTCCAATACCTGAACTTCATCGATTAATCCTTCTGCAACCAACTCATCGTTAAGGGCATCAATAATTTGATGCGCGCCCTGCGCGACACATTCCGGGTCAACTGACACTAAAACATGCGAACGAAAAAATTTCATTTGGCCTCTGTCGGGATGAGGTTGGCTTCCACGATCTTGCCGCCGATCACATGTTGTTCCATGATCTGGCGCGCCACGTAAGGTGTGACTTTTCCATATGTGACCGCGGGCGCGCCATCGATGATGACTTGCACGACCGGCTCCATTGAGTCAAGACCAAAGTTACCGGTTTGGCGCACGACGATATCGGCCATGTTCTTTTCTTCGATGATGCTTAAAAATTCTTTGACTGTATCGCGCGCACCGGCTGCAATTCCGGGCGTGCCCATGCCAACTACGATTTGCACGCGGCCTTCTGCAGTTTTGATATCGCGCTTCTGCAAAGCGGCTTCGCGAATTTTCTTCAGTTCTTCAAGCGATTTGATGGATGGCATTTTTCTCCTGATCTTCTCTCAAAACACTACGCCCGGGCTTCGGCGATTCCTTCTTGGAGTGTGGAACGCAAATACGCCAGCACGTTCGGATCGGTCAACGGGAATCCGTTCAATGTTTCTTTCACAGGCTTGTCATCGAACTCGAATACATGCAGCTGATCGAGAAATGGCGGGTTGCAGGCATACGTAAAAATCCAATGGATTTCCGGATGAGTGACCGTCAGCGTGAGAAATGTGCTTGGCAAATTCCCGAGCGGAAGCCGGTCGATATGCGAATGTTGAAACGTCGCTTCGACCTTTGTGCCTGCTCCCAGTTGCGAAGTGATTTTCAATCTGCCGCCGCAAGCTTCCGCCGACTCTTTCAAAAGCGGAATCCCCAACCCTACTTTGCGATCTGTGCGGCTGGTGTAAAAAGGATCGACGATTTGCTTGGCGGTTTCCTCGCTCATGCCGCAGCCGTCATCTTCCACACTGACAGTTAAACGATCCGTGCGAAAATCTTCCGTCACATGAATGTGAATCATTTTGGCGCCCGCGCTGACGCTGTTTTCTGCGAGGTCAACCAAATGCAGAGCAATCTCTTTCATCGCTTGCCAGTTATCCTTCCAGCAGTTTCTTGATGATTTGCGGAAACTTATTGGGCTTCACATGGCCGATCACTTCATCGTCCACTGTGACAACCGGTGATTGTGAGCACGCGCCCACGCAGCGACAGACTTCCATCGTGAGCTGGCCGTCCGCAGTTGTCTTGCCGATTTCGCTGCCAGTCAGTTGTTTGGCCTTTTCCATCAGCTGCGGAATGCCGCCCACGTAACAAGCGGTTCCCATGCAAAACTTCAATGTGTGTTTGCCGCGCGGTTGCGTAGTGAAAAACGAATAAAAAGTGACCACGCCATGCACTGCGCTAATTGGCACGCGCAGTTTCTTTGCTACATAGCTTTGAATCGGTTCGGAAACATAACCGATCTGTCTCTGGATTTCGTTCAAGATGACCATCAGCGCGCCGGGACGATTGCGATTCGTTGCGATAATTTCATCCAAAAGCGCCTGTTTATTTTCGCAAAGCCCTGTGCTCGTGGTGAGGGCAGAAGCATCAGTCATGTAATTATCTCCACTTGGTCTATGTCACAATATTGTGAATTATTTCACTATATTGTATAGTGTACCTCTCCACCCCGAACGCGTCAATAAATGGATGTCATGTAACAGTTGGATGATTGTCAGGATGAAAAACTGGCTAGCTTGCTGAAATAATTCTCATGGTTCTATCCCCCTCCGCGTGAATCGCCTTGCGGATTTCAGTGATCGTAGGCGCTTCCAATCCAAATTCCATCGCGCCGAAAAACCCATCCGCGTGATGCACATCGCCGTTTTGCAGCAAAGGAAAATGAATGGCTTGCGGGAATTGCTCGCGCATCGCTTCAGGCGTAGTATGCCGCGAGATTTCCAAGGCTTCAAAAAACGGCGGCGCGAAATCCAGCACAGCCAACAATCCGTAAGCGCGCCGCTCCACATGCGCGGGAATGGCTAGTCCTCCTAAATCGTTCACGCCCTGCGCGGTTTCTTCCAGCGATAAATCGATGTTGGCAATCAACATGCGCGGTTCACTGCGGATGAACTCCCCCGTTTCATCTACAACGAATTGTTCTCCGACTCTTTCTACATCGTTAAGCAGATTCGGAAACCGAGAGTCGACGCGTCGTTGCCACGCCTCAGCTTGCTCCAACTCATCGAACAGACACAGCACATGGACGTCTTCGCGCGTTTGCAATTCCATGCCCGGCAGCACGGCGAGACCTGTTCCCTGCGCGGCTTTCATCACTGCGCCGACATTTGCAGTCGCGTTGTGATCGGTAATGGCGATTAAATTGATTCCATGTCGAAGTGCCGAATCCACGATGACAGGCGGGATCATCTCCACGCCCGCGCAAGGCGAGAGAACTGTATGTACGTGAAGGTCAGCTCGATAATATTGCATTGACCTTTTAAATTATTTGATGCCAAGTTCCCAAAGTTTCCCCGCTATTTGATAATTCGACTCTGAGGTCGAAAGCAGAATCACATTCTGCTGATTGGCCTTCTCGATCACGTCTTCTTCGGGTTGGGAATTTTCGGTGATGATCACAGCCGAGACTTCACGCAACGCGGCCACGGCCACGACATTCATATGCGCTTGAAGCGTGATCCAAATATTTCCGGGCTGTGCGCCAACCATAACACAACTCAACAGATCAGACATGTACCCGCCGCGCGGAGTAACCGCGTTGAGATCATGCGGCGCGGTGAGAACTGTCAGATTGAGATTGGCGATGAGTTCCTGCAGAGTCATAGAAATTCCTTTGTTTATACACCAGGCGCTTCGGGCGCGTCTGGAGGCGCTTTGAATTTTTCGTCCGGGCTCAAGTGGATTTCCATCAACAACTTGGTACCTTTGCCCGGCGTCGAATCGATTTCCATTTTGTTCACGCAGCGTTGAATGTTGACCAATCCCATGCCCGCGCCGAATCCCATGCTGCGCGCAAATTCCGAGGCGGTGGACCAACCGGGTTGCAGAGCCAACTTCACGTCCGGGATGCCCGGCCCGTCATCCGATGTTTGCATCAGGATGCGATGCGGTTCAATCTGAACCCTCAGCACGCCGCCGTTTGTAGCATGGATGATCAAATTCATCTCGGCCTCGTACACTGCGATCCCGCATTCACGCGCCAACTGCGGCGACGCGCCGAGACGCAATAAGGCGCGTTTGATGTAACTGGAAGCTTGGCCGCCGTTGGTAAAATCGCGCGGCCTGATTTTGTAACGCAGAATCAAACTGGTGCGATCTGAAATAATATCTTCAAAGAGATGACTGGCGCGATAACGACGGATCTCTTCGTCATGATAATCCTTGCGAATGGCAACCAGCACACCGCGCGTAATGTCGCCTTTGGTGATCATACCCGCCAATTTTTCGTTCTCATCGACGACTGGTAAACGACCAATGCGCGTGCGCGTGAAAACTTCAAGCGCTTTGACAACCGGCTCATATGATTTGACCGTGATGACTTTCGTTGTCATGTATTCGCGGATGGGCGCGCTCAATTCACCTTTGGCGAGCGCACGCATCAAATCTTCCTGGCTGATGATTCCGATCAGTGAATTATCTTCGAGAACGGGCGCGCCAGAAATACGATTCTGACGCAATAGGTCGAACACGTTCTGCATCGTGTCGGATGGTCCAAGACTTTTGATCTCGCGACTCATTACATCCTGGATTTTTAATTCGTACGATAGTTCCTCGACGCGCGTGATCTCCTGCGCCTCACGGTCTGTGAGATTGCGCCCCTTCCGCCCATACAGTTCCTGGATCGTGTCACTCATAAGAACCGTTCCAGTTTCCCTCTAGGCTTTGCAAGCCAGCTTTATATAAACGACCACACAACTCGAACATTCCGGCTTCGCTGGAGATAAGAGGGATGCCCTTTTGTGTGGCCAAGTCGATCATCTCAGGAGTGGGATGTTTGCCGCGCAAAAAGATGATGGCGCGCACGTCTGCCATTTCAGCTGTTCGCACGACTTGTGGATTGCACAATCCCGTCAGTAACACCGCGCCGGGCCTGACCGCTGTCAGAACATCACTCATCAGGTCAGCGCCGCATCCGCCGATGATCTCATAATCGCGAAACGCGGATGAATTCAGAACCTTGCCGTTCGCTTGTTCGATAATTTCAGTGAGCTTCATGTGATAAAAACCTATTCCTGTCTATTATGCTGTAGAAAATAAAGAGAGGGAAGTTGATTTTTCATACCTTTTCGGTGACTTTCATCCCGATAGACGAGACGCCGCGATGATGTATACTACGCTGGTAGACTTTAGAAAGAACCTTATTTCGATGCATGAATTGCCTGTTACTCAATCCATTCTGAAGATCGCTCTTGAACATGCGGAGAAAGCCAATGCAAAGCGCATCACTGATTTGCATATTGTGCAGGGCGAACTCTCCAGCATGGTAGATGATTCGATCCAGTTCTATTGGGAGATCATCGCCAAGGATACCATTGCACAAAATGCCACGCTTCATTTCCGCCGCGTTCCGGCTGAACTTCAATGCATGGCCTGTTTTCAGAAGTATCATCCCAAGGATGGTGAACTGGTCTGTCCGAACTGTGGAAGTGTAGGTGCCAAGATCGTCGCGGGCGAAGAGTTTTTTGTTGAAGCAATTGACATTGACGAGTAGGTGAACTATGACTGAACGTATTCCTGTCGTTGAAAATATCCTCAGCGCCAACGACCGTTTGGCGGAGGAAAACCGCGCTCGCATTAACGCCGCGGGTGTTTTCTCCATTAATTTGATGGCTTCGCCCGGCGCGGGCAAAACTTCCATCATTGAGCAAACCCTGCCGCGTCTCAAAGATAAATTATGCGTTGCAGTCATAGACGGCGATATTGCCACTTCACTCGACGCCGACCGCGCTTCCTCGGCGGGCGCGCAGGCTTCGATTCAAATCAACACCGGCGGCGAATGTCATCTCGACGCGGTCATGCTACACGGCGCGCTCAATCAACTTGATCTCACCAAATTCGATTTGCTCATTGTCGAGAACGTCGGCAATCTGGTTTGCCCCGCTGAGTTTCGCCTCGGCACGCATAAGTCTGTGTTGATCGCTTCCGTTCCCGAAGGCGATGACAAACCGTATAAATATCCCGGCATGTATCGCGGCGTTGACGCGCTGGTCATCAACAAAATCGATCTCCTGCCATACGTCCCGTTCAAAATGGATTTCTTCCAGCGCGGGGTTGAAGCGCTCAATCCGGGCGTAGTCACCCTCCCGCTTTCGTGTCGCACGGGCGAAGGCCTGGACGCCTGGATCAATTGGATTCTTCAAAACATAAAACGCTGATGCAAGGGCTGCGTGTCCACATCACGGGCATTGTGCAAGGCGTTGGCTTTCGCCCATTTGTTTATGGATTGGCGACGCGCCTTCAACTCAACGGTTGGGTGCGCAACACATCCGCTGGCGTGGACATCGAAGTGGACGGCGAAAAAGATGTGTTGGATGCTTTCGTCAAGGCGTTGCGCGACGAAGCTCCGCCGCTTTCACGTATCGACGAGTTGATCGCGTCTTTCCACCCTGTGAACGGTTTCCGTTCATTTGACATCGTCCACTCTGAATCGATTCCCTCCGCCTTTCAACCGATCTCGCCCGATGTCGCGATTTGCGACGATTGCTTGCGCGAGCTCTTCGATCCAAAGGACCGTCGCTATCGTTACCCTTTTATCAATTGCACCAACTGCGGACCGCGCTTCACGATCATCAAAGATATTCCGTACGATCGTCCCAAGACAACCATGGCTCCCTTTGCCATGTGTCCTGACTGCCAGCGCGAATATACCGATCCATTAAATAGAAGATTCCACGCGCAGCCAGTTGCATGTCCAATTTGTGGCCCTCATGTTTGGCTTGAATTCTTGGGCGCGAAAAAACGCGGAGAGACGCGGGATGAAAAAGAAGTCCACGTTCATCTGAGCTTGTCCGCGTCCCATGATGAGGCAATTCAAGAAACGCGTCGCTTATTGGCTGATGGCAAAATCGTCGCCATCAAAGGCCTCGGCGGATTCCACCTCGCTTGCGATGCAACCAATTCAGAATCGGTCAGTGAACTTCGCCGTCGCAAACTGCGCGTGGACAAGCCTTTCGCGTTGATGATGATTGACGTGGGAACTATCGAGAAACATTGTTTCGTTAGCGATGCTGAACGCGAATTGTTGACTTCCTCCGCACGTCCCATCGTGTTGCTAAGACGAAAATCCGAATCGAATATCGCCAGAGAAGTCGCGCCAAACCAGGATTGGATCGGTGTGATGTTGCCCTATACGCCGTTGCATTATTTGCTTTTGGAAAAGTCAAAAGATTTTCCCGAAGCGCTCGTTATGACCAGCGGTAACTTAAGCGAAGAACCGATTGCCACTGATAACGAAGAAGCGCGTCAAAGATTATCTTCATTGGCTGACGCGTTCCTGATGCATGACCGCGATATTCATGTTCGCTGCGACGATTCTGTTGTACGTGCGTTCGACGATAGACTGTTGACCGAAGACCGCGAATTACTTTCCATTGTCCACCGTCCATTGCTCGTATATCCTATTCGCCGCTCGCGTGGGTACGCGCCGTTTCCGGTCAAATTGCCGTGGGAAGTCCCACTGCTGCTGGCGGCTGGATCTGAACTCAAGAATACGTTTTGCATTACGAACAAGAATTATGCTTTTCTGAGCCATCATATCGGTGACATGGAAAATTACGAAACCTTGAAATCGTTTGAGCAGGGAGTTGAACATTTCGAGCGACTCTTTCGCGTGAAGCCGGAAGCGATCGCGTACGATTTGCATCCAAATTATTTGGCGACTCAATACGCGTTGCAACGCGCCGAACGTGAAAATATTCCAACGGTTGGCGTTCAACATCATCACGCGCATATCGCGGCTTGCATGGCCGAGCACGGCTTGGACGGCTCACATCCTGTGATCGGGCTTTCGTTCGATGGCACTGGTTATGGCGAAGATGGCGCAATCTGGGGCGGAGAATTTTTGATCGCGGATTACAAATCCTATCAGCGGCCATTTCATCTGGAATATTTTCCGTTGCCCGGCGGCGACGCGGCCATCAAGAAACCGACGCGCATCGCGTTGGCTTTGTTGTGGAGTCTTGGACTCGATTGGAACGAATCTCTCGCGTCGGTAAAAGAGTTCAATGACGAAGAACGCTCAATGTTGCGCGCACAATTGGAAAAAAAAATCAACACACCGATGACTTCCAGCATGGGTCGTCTGTTCGACGCGGCTGCAGCGTTGGCTGGTGTGAGGGGACAAGTTAATTATGAGGGGCAGGCCGCGATCGAGTTCGAGGCGTTGGCGGATTCGGCTGAGGATGAGAAATATCCATTTACATGGGAACAGGATCAGGTCCAGGTGAGAAGCGTGGTGGAGGCGTTGGTCAAAGATGTTATGGCGGGAGTCCGCGTTTCGAAAATTTCGGCGCGCTTTCATAACGGTCTGGCGGAAGCGGTTCACATGATCGTTCAAAAAATGAGCCGCGATTCCGGGATCCGTGAGGTCGCGCTCTCGGGCGGAGTTTGGCAGAATATCACCCTACTTGGACGAACATTGTCACTTTTGCAAAAAGATGGATTTAAGGTATACCTGCATCGTCAGGTACCGACGAACGACGGAGGGCTTTCGTTGGGACAAGCTGTGATTGCAGCAAGAAAGTTATAGGAGGCTGAGATGTGTTTAGGAGTTCCGGGCAAGATTGTTGAAGTGTATGACCAGGGCGGGTTGCACATGGCGAAAGTGGATTTCGGTGGAATTTTCCGCGAGGCTTGTCTCGATTATGTGCCCGAAGCAAAAGTGGGCGATTATTGTGTAATTCACGTTGGGTTTGCCATCAGCCTGTTGGATGAAAAAGAGGCGATGGAGACTCTCGATTTGCTCAAGCAGATTTCCAATCTCGAAGAAGAATTGGGAACGGAAAGCACACCATGAAGTACGTCAACGAGTATCGTGATGCGCAATTAGTACGCGGTGTGATTGAGGAGATTCGCCGAACTGTAACGCGTCCGTGGACGTTGATGGAAATTTGCGGCGGTCAGACTCATGCTATCGTTCGTCACGGGATCGATCAATTGCTTCCGTCTGAAATTGAATTGGTACACGGCCCGGGCTGTCCCGTTTGCGTGACTCCGCTCGAGTTGATCGATAAAGCCCTCGCGATTGCTGCGTGCCCGGATGTAATCTTCTGCTCGTATGGCGATATGTTGCGCGTGCCCGGTTCCGGCCGCGATTTGTTTTCGGTCAAAGCGCAAGGCGGAAACGTGCGCGTGGTCTATTCTCCGCTCGACGCAGTCAAGCTGGCTCAGGAAAATCCTGATAAGCAGGTTGTCTTTTTTGCGATCGGTTTCGAAACGACCGCGCCGCCGAATGTGATGAGCGTTTTGCAAGCGCAGCGACTCGGCCTGACGAATTATTCGATTTTGGTTTCGCATGTGCGCGTGCCGCCTGCGATCAAAGCGATTCTGGGTTCACCGAGTAATCGCGTACAAGGATTTTTGCTGGCGGGTCACGTCAACGCGGTGATGGGATATTGGGAATATCCGGAACTGGCTGAGCAGTTCAAAGTCCCGATGGTGGTGACGGGCTTTGAGCCTCTTGATATTGTGCAAGGAATTTTGAAGACCGTCCAATTGTTGGAAGCGGGTAAAGTCGAAGTCGCGAACGCGTATTCGCGCGCGGTGACATTCGATGGGAACAAGCCCGCGCAGCAGACGATCCAAAAAGTGTTCATGGAATGTGACCGCAAATGGCGCGGCATTGGAACGATTCCCATGAGTGGTTGGTGTTTACGCCTTGAGTTTGACGCGTTCAACGCGGAGAAACGATTCGATGTGGAAGCCATCAAAGCGGAAGAGTCGCCGCTGTGCATTGCGGGTCAAATTTTGCAAGGATTGAAGAAACCGCACAACTGTCCTGCATTCGGAACGGTTTGCACGCCGGAGAATCCGCTCGGCGCGACGATGGTCTCATCCGAGGGCGCGTGTGCGGCGTATTATCGGTATGGCCGCGTGAATTTGGAGATACATAGTTCGCCGCAGAGTCGCTGAGACGCGGAGATTTATTTTCTCTGCGACTCTGTGCCTCCGTGGCAAATTGAGGAATCTAGGCTATGAGCGAAGAAACGGTCAACATGGAAGGCGCGGTGTGTGCGCCGCCTTTGCATCACACAGACCAGATCGTGATGGGGCATGGCGCGGGCGGGCGTATGAGTCATCAACTGATTCAAAAAGCGTTTCTGCCTGCGTTTCAAAACCCTGCTTTGCAAGCTGGCGATGATGCGGCCTTGGTTGATCCGGGCCTTCGCCAACAATTATCCATCAGCACCGACTCGCATGTAGTCTGGCCGTTGTTCTTTCCCGGTGGCGACATTGGTCGTTTGGCGGTGTGTGGCACGGTCAATGATGTGGCGATGCTCGGCGCGAAACCTTTATACCTAACGGCTGGATTTATTTTGGAAGAAGGACTTGAAATGAGCACGCTTCAACGCGTGGTTGCTTCGATGCAGTCTGCCGCGCAGGAAGCAGGTGTTCAAATCGTGGCGGGTGACACGAAGGTTGTGCAAAAAGGCAAAGCGGATGGCTTGTATATTACGACCGCCGGAGTTGGCATAGTGCGACCCAATGTGAACATCGGCGGCGCGCAAGCCAAGCCAGGTGACGTTGTTATTTTGTCCGGTTCAATCGGCGATCATGGCATCGCGGTGTTGGGCGCGCGCGGCGAATTGGGATTTCAATCCAGCATTCAAAGCGATGTCGCTCCGCTTAATCATTTGATCGAAGCGATGTTGAACGCCAGCGAAAACATTCACGTGTTGCGCGATCCAACGCGCGGCGGATTAGCGACCACACTTAATGAAATTGCGACTCAATCCAATATTGGAATTCAATTGGATGAGAAAACGATTCCTGTCCGACCTGAAGTCAGCGCGGCTTGCGAGATGTTGGGATTCGATCCCTTGTATATTGCCAACGAAGGCAAGCTGATTTGCTTTGTCCCGCGCGAAGATGCAGAGAATGTTTTGAAAGCCATGCGCGCCATGAAGTATGGCGAAGAAGCGCTCATCATCGGTGAAGTCACTGCCGAACCGCAAGGACGCGTTCTTCTAAAAACTGCCCTCGGTAGTAAGCGCGTAGTGGATATGCTGGCCGGAGAAATGCTCCCAAGAATTTGCTAAAACAAACAGCCGCCAAAAAGGCGGCTGTTCTTTTATTTCTTCGCAATCTTTTCCAAAACTTCTCCCAGACGATTCACTTCGTTCAGCGTGTTGTAGTGCACTGCACCGACACGGATCATGCCGCCTTTATCTTCCAACTCGAGTCGTTCTGTCACGCCGAGCGCGTAATAATTTCCGTCCCAAACATAGATTCCATTTTGCGCCAACTTCTCGGCCACTTCGCGCGGCTTCTGTCCTTTCAACGTGAACGAAAAAGTTGGAACGCGTTCTTCCAATGAACGGACGTTACTTAAGCCATATAAAGTCAAACCGGGAATCGATTCCAAAGTAGTGAGTAAAGCTCGACTCAGT
>DATKNJ010000339.1:0-6582 GCA_035541395.1 Anaerolineales bacterium | reverse complement strand
CAAGTCGAGATCGAATTGAACGGAGTCGGGGACAATCCAATTTTCGTCCCTGAAAACAAATTGACTTTAACCGGCGCAAACTTTCAAGGCACTCCGGTTTCATTGCCGATGGAGATGGCCGGTACTGCCATCACGATGGTGTGTGTATTATCGGAACGCAGACTCAATCGGATGACGAACCCGGCTCTTTCTCAGGGACTGCCTGATTTCCTGGCCCACGAGCCGGGATTCTACTCCGGGATGATGCTCAGCCAATACACCGCCGACCATTTGATCGTGGAGCAAAAGATTTTATCCACGCCCGCGAGCATTCAATCCATCCCTGCTGCGGCCGATCAAGAGGATTTCGTTTCGATGGGCATGAACACCGCCATCAAGAACGGACAGATTCTCGACAACGCTTATGGCGTTCTGGGAATCGAATTCATGGCTGCCGCGCAAGCGCTGGATTTTCGAGAGTTCCATCCCGGCAAAGGCACGCAAAAGGCGCGTGAAGTGGTTCGCAAACATGTGGAACATCTCGAAGTGGATCGTCCGTTATATAGCGATCATAACAAGATGAAAGCGTTGGTGAAATCGGGAGAGATTTTAGGAGAAGTGGAAAAGGCGGTGGGAAAATTAGGGTCGTAATGTCATTGTTTCGTCATACTGCAAACTTCTAGCAACGACTGAAAATAAAGAATAGGAACAACATGATCCTCAACGAAGTCAACTTCTTTTCTGAAACATTGGGTTTGCGCAGCACAATGTTTGTTTTGATTCCACAGCGTATGTTAGTAGAGACAAACAGCAAGCGTGCACCGAAATATCGCACGCTGTATCTCCTACACGGTTACTCTGACGATCACACCGCCTGGATGCGCTGGTCAGCCATCGAGAAACATGCGGAGGGATTGAATCTAGCGGTGGTGATGCCTGCCGTAAACTTGAGCTTCTATACCGACATGGCGCACGGTGGAAAGTACTGGCAATTCATCAGCGAAGAAGTCCCAGCTGTGGTACGCAATCTGTTCTCGCTATCAGCAAAGCGGGAGGACAATTTCACGGCGGGTCTCTCGATGGGCGGATATGGCGCGTTCAAACTCGCATTGACGTATCCTGACCGTTATGCCGCGGCCGCCTCCCTTTCCGGTGCGGTGGACATCCGTGAGATCGTTCGAGAGAATAGGCACGACCCCTTGAACAAAGACTGGCTGGTCCAGATGCGCAATGTCTTCGGCGATTTGGATAAAGTGTCCAATAGTAAACACGATCTGTTCACATTGGCAAAAAAAGTTGCCAAAGGAAGCGTCAAGCCGCGCCTGTTCCAATGCTGCGGCACAGAGGATTTCCTATACGCGGATAACATCCGCTTCAGAGACGAAGTCCGCAAACTCCCACTTGACTTAACTTATGAGGAAGGTCCCGGCGAACACAATTGGGCCTTTTGGGACGAGATGATTCAGAATGTATTGGCGTGGATGTTCCCGGAAGGAAAAAATCTTAAAGGACTTATTGGCATCTGACATGAAAAGATTTGTATTTTCACTGATCGTTTTAATTCTACTAACCGGCTGCGCTGCAACAACCGCTCCAAGTGCACCGACTCAAATTCCTCAACCCACGGAGACCTCCATGCCGCCAACCAGTACACCCATTCCCGAGCCAACGCTTCGTCACGGTGTAAACTTCGGCAACATGCTCGAAGCGTCGCACGAAGGCGATTGGGGACTCTATGTGCAGAAGGAATATTTCGATCTTGTCAAACAGGCTGGCTTTGATTTTGTCCGTTTGCCGGTGAGTTGGGACGCGCATGCCGATTCATCCGCGCCGTATACAATCGATCCTGAGTTTTTATTCCGCGTCGATCAAGTGGTGGGATGGGCGATGGAACAAAACCTTACCATCATCATCGATTTTCACAATTACAATGACATGATGTCCAACCCGTGGGGAAACAAAGACCGCTTTCTCGCCATTTGGAAACAACTGGCCGAACACTACAAAGATTATCCACCCACGGTTTTATTCGAACTGCTGAACGAACCCTATAACCAGCTTGACGCGGCGATGTGGAATGAAGATGTCAGCGCGGCATTACAAATCGTCCGCGCCACGAATCCCACGCGGGACGTAGTCATTGGTCCCGTTCAATGGAACGCGTACGATTGGATTTCGACTCTCGACGTACCGAACGATCCGCACGTCATCGCGACCTTCCATTATTATCTGCCCTTCGAGTTCACACATCAGGGCGCGGAGTGGGTTGGCGCGGAAAGCCAAAAGTGGCTGGGCAACACCTGGGACGCGACCGACGCACAAAAATCTGCCATTGCCAGCAACTTCGATTCCGTCGCGCAGTGGTCGCAGCGACATGGAAACGTCCGCATTCTGCTTGGCGAGTTCGGCGCGTATTCCAAAGCGCCGCAAGATTCGCGCGTGCGCTGGACGACATTTGTCCGCGAGCAGGCTGAAGCCCACGGCTTCGCGTGGGCTTATTGGGAGTTCGGTTCGGGCTTCGGCGTGTATGATCCGAATGTAAAAGCCTGGAGAGAAGACTTATTGAAAGCGTTGATTCCGTAAGGACTTCACATGAATGAGCAAATCAAAAAACTCAAAGGCGCCAACATGGATATCGACCTAGCCTCTGCTGAAACCATCGCGTGGCAGCAGGATTCATGTCCGTGGAATGCAGCCGAACACACCAACGCGCACAAATGCGCGGTGAAGAATATTTCGATCTGTCCATATTTTTGCTGCGTGGAATATCTCGATACGTTATTGTGTTGTTACCCAAACGAGAATCCACTCAAAGTCGATTAATCAAAAAGACGAGACCGAATCGGTTTCGTCTTTTAGTTGCTATCGTTACCGCGAACGATCACGCCACCCAATAATTGAATGCGAAGAGCATCGCCTCCAAACCCATCAGCAACAAACTGAACATCGTCCAGGCGCGGTCGAACACTTGATTCTTTCCCCAGCGCGCCAACATGATGAAAACTGCCGGTGCGCCAAGGATGTAACGTTGAATCCCTTGTGCCGGGCCGCTGCCCCACGAGATCAAAAAGACCGCGATGCTAAACCAGGCCAACTCCGGTTCATATCGCAAACACGCCACACAAGTCACAATACCGACCACGAGACCAATGAACTCCGTGAGGAAATATGCAGTCCGTTCGGGATTGCCAATAAACATGGATTTGAACGCTTCAGACCACGCGTAAAAGCCATAACCCAAATCGAGCACGCCGCGCCCAAAATAATTCGACTCGACATAATCGAATGCAAGGCCGAGATAAGAAAACTTCCAAATCAGAAACACAATCAGCGGAGAAAAAGCCAGCAGCGCTTTTCCCAATATACGCCACGGAATCCCCTGCTGATAAATCTGTCTCCATTCGAGGTCGAGGTCCATCCACTCACCCGAGCGGATCCACGTAATCGCCATCGGGATGACTAACGAAACGCCGACCGCGCGCGTCAGGGTAGCTGCTACCGCGAATAAGGCAGTGAGAATCCACTGACGGCGTTTCAGCATCGCCAACGCGCCGAAAGCGAGTCCCACGAACAGTCCCTCGGTGTACACCTGAACGAGGAAGAAACCCGTCGGAAAGATGAGCAGGTAAAAGACCGCGCGCATCGCTCCATCTTCGCCGAGCGAATCCTTAGTCAGATCATATAAAGCAAGCATCGCGCCCAACGTCCCCAGCGCGGAGACAATCACACCTGCCAAAGTAGAAGTGGCTACGGGATCCATCCCAAATAATTTAATCGGCCAGGCCACGAGCCAGATCATCCACGAATAAAGCGGAAAGAACGCATAACTCAGAGAGAGGTTCTGCCCGGCATAACGGTTGTTGGCAGTGAGCGTGTGATAATCGAACGTCACCACGCCAAACGGAGTGAGGTGCGGTGTGTATGGATCGTTATAGCCGCCGGTCGCGATGCCAAGATAATATTCGGAGTCCCACGCGACTTGATCGTTCATAAACGGATCGGTGAGATATACGTGACCCTTTTGATAATTCGGGCCAGTGAAATCCTCCGTCCATTGCTGGGCGCGATCCGGCCATTGCACTTGAAAGCGGGCCGTTGCCAGCGCTTGAAAACCGATCACAATGAAGACCCACGCCAGCCAGATCAAAATAATATTGCGTAGAGAAACTTTATTCATAACAGACTCACTTCTCCAACCCAGTGATGATCATATCCTGCATAAAGTAACGCTGCGCCAGGAAAATGACAACGACCGGCACGATCAACAGAATCACCGCGCTGGTTTGCAGCAGCTCAGGCGTGAAGCCAATGGCAGGTGTGGCTTGCGAGGTGAAAGCCATCGTTTGCAAGTCCGGACGAATGCCAAGATATAAGCTGGACATGCGCAATTCATTCCACGTGTTGAAGAAATATAACAATGCCACTGTCGCTATCGCGGGAATGGATTGCGGGATGACCACAGAAACCAACGTACGCAACGGCCCAGCGCCATCCAACATGGCGGCTTCGTCGAGGTCGCGCGGAATGCTTTTGAAGTTCTTCCGGAGCAAAAAGATATACACTGCGCTGCCGAAAAACTGCGGGATGATCAGCGGCAAATAACTTCCGCCCCAATGCAGGACGCGCGTATAAATCACAAAGGATGGAAGCAACAAGATACTATCAGGAATCATAATGGTGGCGATCGACAAAATGAAAATATATTTTCCACCAGGGATTCGAAAACGCGACAAGCCATACGCGACCGCGATAGACGAACAAAGCACGCCGATGCCACCGACCAATTCGATAAAAAGCGTATTACCTAAACGTGCGGATATTTGATCGTCTTCCAAAGCTGAATGTAATTATCGAAAGTAATTTGCGGCGTATAAGCTTTGTTCAAGCTGCGATAATATCCGGTCCACTGGATAACGCCCGCGTTCGGATTTGACGGATCGATGAATCCGCTATATTTAATATGCGGATCATATAACGCCAAGTCTCTGATTTGATTCCCAATCGGAACTTCGTATACGTCCAACACTTTTCCTTGATATTCGAACGTACGCGGAGTAGCTGGCAGAATCGGTGCTTTGCTATCCTGAAGTTGCGTCCTGGTCTTCAAAGAGGTGACTATCATATAACTCAACGGCGACAAGTACACAAGCAAGAGGATGAAGACGAAGAGATTCAACAGCGCCGCACCGGTAAAGGTCCATAGACGCAGGCCGAGGGTTGAGGGTTCGTGGCGCTTCGTCTGCTTAGAGTTCTTCACTTTGTTCCTCCTCCGGGAAATAAACCCAATAACGCGCCGAACGGAAAAAAAGCAGGATGATGACCATCACAACAATAAACATCACCCAGGCCAAAGCGCTGGCATAACCGAGTTGAGCGCGGCCGAACATTTGCGAATTGATATAGGACTCCATCGGGGAAAGACTTTGGTTGAATGGCAAACTGCGATCCAGTAAAACCACGCCGCCGAAGGCATTCGTCATATTGATGATGAGCGTAAAAAAGATGGCCGGCGAAATCATCGGCAGTGTGATAGCAAAAAGGCGCATGATCGGACCTGCGCCGTCCACGCGTGCAGCCTCGTAGACTTCACCGGACACACCTTGAATCGCACCCAATAGAATTAGAAAACTTGGGCCGATGCTCCACAACGCCAACACAGTCGGAAAGATTTGGTACAAGCTAACAGCCGGCAATTTGAGCGGATCAAAGATAAGGCGATTCAACCAACCGGTGCCGGGATCAGAAAGCCCGCTTAAGATCACAAATATCGTCAGAGATGGAATGATACTGGGCAGAAAGAATAATGTGCGCATAAAGCGTTTGGCGCGCAACGCCTTGCTGGAAAAGATAGCCGCCAACAAAAGTGCCGCGATCATTTCTATCGGAACGACGAAGAGGAAGGTGCCAATGGCACCGAACAAACTGGCGCCCGCGCGTTGATCGTGAAGAATATTGATGTAATTCGTCAGGCCAATGAAGTGTGTCTTTTCCGGCTCCAGCATATAGAAGTTGGTAAAAGAAAAACCAAGCGCGGCCAGAATCGGAATCAGCTTCAACAGGATGAAGCCGAGAATCCACGGCGAAATAAAGAGGAAGCCTACAACAACTTCGTAACGAGCCAGTGAGCGATGGTGAGGCTTTGCAATGTTTATTTCTTTGGCCTCGCGAGTTCGAGGA
Source organism: Anaerolineales bacterium (assembly GCA_035541395.1). Lineage (GTDB taxonomy): Bacteria > Chloroflexota > Anaerolineae > Anaerolineales > Villigracilaceae > JACPVF01. The sequence goes on along the minus strand of DATKNJ010000339.1, from coordinate 426 downwards.
AAATTCAAGATAGCCTCCTGATTTCAGAGTCGCTGACATACACCAGAAATAGAAACGATGTTCTATTTTACCCGCAAACAGAACACCTGTAATTGACTTGCCCCCATTTTTTAAGATTATGCCTGAGGCAGTTCGCGTACCCGATATGATTCGTAATCAGGAACGAGGCGATCATACCCCGCGTCCATCAAAGGGGATGAAATGATGAAATCCGCCGAGGCGCGGTTACAGGCAATGGGAATATTCCACACCACCGCCATGCGCAGCAAGGCTTTGACATCCGGATCGTGCGGCATTGGCTCAAGCGGGTCCCAGAAAAAGATGAGGAAATCGATATCGCCATCGACGATCTTAGCACCGATTTGCTGGTCGCCGCCCAACGGCCCGCTTTGGAGGCGTGTGATCGTCATCCCCAATTCTTTCTCG
>DATKNJ010000338.1:0-4752 GCA_035541395.1 Anaerolineales bacterium | reverse complement strand
ATGAGGTGCACCCTCTTCATAAACAGAGCGCGGCCCGCCGGACAAAATAAATCCTTTCGGTTGGATCGAAAGGATTTTTTCCTGCGGCGCGTCCCACGCGAACAATTCGCAATAGATTTGCACCTCGCGCACGCGTCGCGCAATGATCTGCGCATATTGAGAACCAAAATCGAGAATGGCAATAGAGTCCATAGATTTAACCTCGCAAGGGCGCAATATATTGCGCCCTTACATCAAAATAAAAAATCAAAATCCATTACACTGGTTCGCCAAAGGTGATCTTTCCGCCATCCATCGCAGTGATGCACGCCAGCGACTCAATTGGAAGATTCAAATGTTTCAATGCCGCGCGTCCGCCCTCGAAAAGTTTTTCGATCAACGCGCCGATGCCTACCACCTTTGAGCCGGAAGCTTCCGCCAATCGCACCAATCCCAATATCGTCGCGCCGGAGGCGAGGAAGTCATCAATGATTAGAATCTTTTCGCCTTGCGCCAAATATTCCGGTGAGACAATCAACTCGACCATGCGACCTTTGGTATGCGAAGGTGCAAGAGTTAAATAAACCTGGTCTGGCATGGTGACCGGTTTTGTTTTGCGCGCGTACACCACCGGCAGTTTCAAATGAATCGCCGTCATTAGAGCGGGAGCAATACCGGAGATCTCCGCAGTCAACACTTTCGTCGCGCCGAGCGAGGCGAAGCGGCGCGCAAATTCCTTCCCGCAAGAGTCCATCAATAACGGATCCACTTGATGGTTAACAAAACTATCCACCTTCAAAATTCCATTTCCCAAAATCTGTCCATCGCGTTGAATGCGATCTTCCAATTCTTTCACGTATGCCTCCGGTTGGTGATGACAGGCTATAAACCCGTCAGCAAAGTTAGGTCTAGACAATTTTACTTCGGCCTGCGGGAACCTGCCAGCCACAATGCGCTTATCCATCCTTAAGGCTTGAAAAAAGGTCTGTGTTAGAATCCTGCCCGTGGGCGTGAAGACCTTGTTGCTGTTGGCATCCAACTCGCCGCGGCGACGCGAATTGCTTTCGCTGGGAAATTGGATGTTCAGTGTGGTAGTTTCCAATGTCGATGAGAGTCGGCATCCTGGGGAAACTCCTCGCGATTATGTCTTGCGCCTGGCAGAAGCAAAAGCGCGTGCGGTGACTGCCTCCGCACATAATGAGAACATCATTATCGGCGCAGATACTGCGGTCGTGGACGGAAGATCCATCCTCGGCAAACCGGCAGATATTGCCGAAGCAATGGCGGTCCTCAAACAGTTACGCGGACACAGCCACAAGGTCTACACAGGAATCGCTGCGCTTCGCGTCCGGGACGGAAAGCTGGTGACCGATTTATGTGTCACGGATGTGCCGATGCGCGACTACGCCGATGACGAGCTCGAAGCCTATGTGATGACCGGCGATCCGCTCGACAAAGCTGGTGCATACGCCATTCAACATGCAGGTTTCCATCCGGTTGAAAAGTTGAGCGGCTGTTACGCCAGTGTGATGGGACTGCCGCTCTGTCATCTCATGCGCACATTGAAACAATTGGATGTTGCCTCCGCGGCAGATGTACCTGTAAAGTGTCAAACATTTTTGAAGTATCAATGCCCTGTCTCGCACGCCATTTTACGCGGCGAACAAGTCGGTTAAAAAGGTGAACATGAGAGTATTTCGTTGGCTTAGTTTTTTTGTAATCCTTGCCATGCTACTGGGCGCTTGTGCTCCGAAGAACGGTGATGGCGTCGGACCGTTTTCTTTCTTCGCGACCAACACACCGTTGCCCACAGCCCCAGTAACAATCGTCTCTCCGCCGGATGCCCGCGCAGTTGCGAATGCTTATCTCAACGCGTTGAAAGGCGGCGATTACAAGAGCATGTATGCCATGCTGAACAAAGCCAGTCAGGGCAGCATCAGTGAGGATGTCTTTGCTAAAAAATACAACAGCGCACTCAACGAGATGAGCGCGGGCAGTTTTGATTATCAGATTCTCTCCTCCTTATTACATCCGTTCAATGCTCAAGTAGGATATAGCATCACATATCATACGGCGTTAGTGGGAGACATTCAACGCGACGTTGCCATGAATCTAACGTTGGAAAACAGTGCCTGGAAAATCCAATGGGATGACAGTTTGATTTTGCCAGAACTGGCGGGCGGCAACGTGCTGAAGATGGATTATCAAATCCCGGCTCGCGGTGATATTTATGATCAGGCCGGTTTGCCACTGGTCACGCAATCGGACGTGTACGCGTTCGGAATCACGCCAGGTCAAATCGATGTGAAATCTGAGGGCACGCTAGTGACCGAGCTAGCCAAGTTGTGCAATCTCAAAGCTGATGATATTCAAAGTCAGATCGCGGCCGCGGGTGCGGATTGGTATCTTCCCATGTGCGAAGGCAATAAGGATGAAGCCGCGCGTCTCTTGGCGTTGAACCCGGGTGGATTAACGGTCACTTCATACAACTCACGCTACTACATTGATCATGGCTTGGCTTCGGAGATCACCGGCTATATACATCCCATCGGCCCCGACCAAGTGGATGAGTACCGACGCCTGGGTTATCGCGGTGATGAAACGATTGGTCAGGCCGGCATCGAAAAATGGGGCGAGGATTATCTGGCCGGAAAGCACGGCGGCACGCTTTATGTAGTGGACCCGAACGGACAGATCAAGGCCAAACTTGGGCAGAGCAACCCGCAAGCGGCAGATTCGATCTATCTCACCATTGATCAGAACATGCAATATTATGCCGAAATGGCGTTGCGTGGCTTCAAAGGTGCAATCGTGGTCATGGAACGTGATACCGGCCGCGTGCTGGCGATGGCGTCTTCACCCACTTTTGACCCCAATCTGTTCGATGCCAACAATCCGAATCAGGACTTATTGACTCAACTGCTCAACGACCAGAATCAACCGCTGGTTAACCGCGCGGCGCAAGGACAATATCCGCTGGGCTCAGTGTTCAAGATTATCACTTTCTCCGCCGCGCTTGAAAGCGGTTTATACCTGCCTCAAACCACGTACGATTGTCAATACGATTTCACTGAATTACAGCAATATGGCGGACCGGTGCTTCACGATTGGACATGGACAGATTGTCAAACCGCGTTGAAGGCTGGGAATCAATGTAATACCAGCACTACCAGACCTTCCGGTTTGCTGACCTTATCCGAAGGTTTGATGCGTTCGTGCGACCCATACTTCTGGCACATCGGCCTCGATCTATTCAACAGCGACCGTCCCAACGATATTGCCAATATGGCGAATGCTTTCGGGCTTGGCCAGCCAACCGGCATTGGCCAAATTTCAGAAGCCTCCGGACAAATCGAACCGCCAAGCGGCCCAATTGACGCAACCAACCAGGCTATTGGACAAGGAACTGTGCTCGTCACGCCCCTGCAAGTGGCAGATTTCGTGGCCGCGGTCGGCAATGGCGGGACTTTGTATCGCCCGCAAGTGGTGGAAAAGATTCAACCTGTGGACGGGGAACCGGTTTACACGTTCAAGCCGGAAGCGCACGGCACGCTTCCTCTCCGCGCCGACAACTTGAAAACGCTACAAGACGCGATGGTCAGCGTGATTGCGGATCCGCGCGGCACAGCCAATTATCGCCTGCGCGGTTTGAACATTCCAATGGCTGGTAAGACCGGAACAGCTGAATCGGGTAATGGCGATTCTCATGCCTGGTTTGCGGGCTACACTATGGACAGCCAAAATTCCAACAAGCCTGATATCGCCATCGCGGTCATTCTGGAAAATCAGGGCGAAGGTTCCGATTGGGCTGCGCCGATCTTCCGCTGGATGGTGGAGACGTATTATTTCGGCACGCCGCAGACCGTTCCATGGTTCGGCCCGATTGGCAATCCATACACACCGACTCCGCCCGGCGGCATCCCGACCAAAACGCCGCGACCTCGATGATTCATCGCGGAGCCCTCAAGTCTATACGGTAAGTATTTGACCAGTCAAACGCAAAACGGTTTGATCTTACAGGCCCAGTCTGGTTTCTTCACCGTGGAAACTGGGCAGGGCTTGGTCGTTTGTCAGTTACGCGGACGATTGAAACAAGGCAAAGCCACCGGCGATCTGGCCGCCATCGGCGATCGCGTGCGGATCACAGTTTTGGCGGACGACTCCGGAGTGATCGAAGAAGTTGAAGAACGGAAGCAGGCTTTGGTCCGGTCTGATCCAAGGCCACAGGGTGACTATCAACAAGTTTTGTTGGCGAATCCAGATCAAGCAGTTTTTGTCTTTGCCTGCACACATCCGAATCCGAAGTTGAGAATGTTGGATCGATTTTTGGTTGTGGCCGAAAAGCAACGCGTGCCCGCGATGATCATCGCCAACAAAATTGATTTGATGGATTCAGAAGCCGCAAAGAAGATTTTCGACTTGTATCCGCCGTTGGGTTATCCGGTGATTTATACATCAACCAAACATGGCGAAGGAATTGATAAACTGCGCACGTGTTTGCGCGGAAAGATTTCTGCATTGGCGGGGCCGAGTGGAGTCGGGAAATCAAGCCTGCTCAACGCGTTGAATCCCGAATTGCGCTTGGCAGTGAATGACATCAGCACGGCAATGAAGAAGGGCAAACACACCACCGTCTCGCGGCAATTGATTCCGCTCAAAGATGGTGGTTACGTGGCCGATACGCCGGGTTGGAAATCGTTGGCTTTATGGGATACGACCGCGGAGGAGATGGACGCGTATTTTCCTGAGTTGGCGCGTCTGGTATCGGAATGT
>DATKNJ010000337.1:0-5512 GCA_035541395.1 Anaerolineales bacterium | reverse complement strand
GAAGGCGTTGATGGAATACAGTTTGCTCAACACGGCCTTGCCGCCCGGGTCATTGGACATGGCAAGCAATGCTTCCGTGGTGATCGCCTGGAGCTTGGGATCAAGGTTCTTCACATATTGAACGCCATCGTTCGGGATGCGATCTGTATCAGCGAAGACCATAACCTTCTGAGCAATGTCAGGATAGGTGGCGGCCAAATTAGCGGACGCATCGGTCAGAACGTTGATGTAGGTCACGCCCGCGTCGCAGTCGCCCTTGTACACGGCGATGGCTACATTCGGATGAGAACCAGCATTCTGGGTGGCTTTGAAATCTGTATCGGGATCGACGCCATTGGCTTTCAAGATGATGCGTGGAACAATGTAGCCAGAAGTGGAAAGCGGATCCACAAAGCAGAAGGTCTTGCCCTTCAGGTCAGCAAAGGTCTTGATGCCAGAGTCGGCGCCAGCAATAAATTGTCCTTTGTAGAACGGTTCCAACTGTCCGCCCAAACCCTTGTCAGGATCGAGGTCGTTGGTCGAGTACTTGCGCAGGTTGATCAACACCGGGATGATCCCGTATTTGGCCTGCGCGGCGAGAATCGAGAAGGTGTTGAGGAAGCCAACTTGAGCTTTCCCGGCACCCATCGCCTCGATGGCGGCGGCGTAGCTGGTTCCAGTTTGGATCGTGTAGCTCAAACCGGTCATCTTGTTCAAACAATCGGCAATGGCCTGGCTGGCTGTGGCAATCGTGCCTGCTTCACCAGAGGGGACGAATGCCATCGTAATCGGATTATCCGGTGCACCAAGTTTACCGGCGGCTGGCGCTGCAGGAGCATCCGGCAGTTTAGCGCAAATCGGAGCCGGGAGCGGCGTAGCTGTTGGCGGCACAGCGGTGGCGGTCGGAGCTTCAGTGGCGGGTACTTGTGTAGGTGCCATGGTGGCGGGCACTTCCGTGGGCATAGCCGGCGGTTGAGTCGGCGCGGGAGTTGCGGGCGCGCAGGCAGCCAGTACCATCGACAGGCTCAGCACCACGACCAGCACTGAAAACAAAAGGCGTTTATTCATATTTTCTTCTCCTCTCAGAAGAATAAATGGGGAATAGGGGATAAGGTTACCCCTCGACCAGCATTGATAATAACCTAAATCATTCGCGCAGACAAGCGGTTTTTCTTAAAATATCGCGAAGGCTGCATCAACATTATTTTATCAATGTGTTAAGATCGATTCCGGAATCTTGCACATAGGAAGCAAAATCCTTGTATTGAGAATCATCGGTGGGTTGCAATGTATCCAGGCCATAGATTTTTTGCACGGCGGTTTTTCCATCTGTGGTGTTCATCAGATCCACGAAGGCGCGTAATAGTGTGCGTTTGATTTCGGGATTCAGGTTCGATGCCACTACCACTTGTTCATAAGGAATGATCGGCGGGATGCGCCAAACGACTTCGACTTTATCCATAACATCCGGGTAATCGGATGCAAGTACCGGAAGCGCGCGTGCGTCGATGTAAGTCGCACCGAAATCGCAAATGTCTTTTCCATAGACGGCGCGCACGACCGTGGCCTGTCCCTGGACGAAGGCCGCATCGCTGCTCACTTGGACTTTAGCCTGCTTCAAAAACCCCAGCGGCACCACATATCCTGACGGCGAAGCCATGTCACTCCAGCAGGGTTTTTTATTATTGAATTGTGCAAGCGCCTGCGCGGCTTCTGCCGTGTTCTTATCCGAAGCGGGATCGAAATAAGATGTAAAACCGGCATCTGCGCGGGCGATGAATTGTGCGCCGTACAGAGTCTGTCCGTTGCGAATGCTGGCTAGCGAGGCATTGACATTGCCATTTTCATAAGCAAGCAAATATGCGAACGGCGACAATACACCGATTTGTGCGTTGCCAATTTCAAATGTATGCACTAAATCCGTTTCGGTAGTGGGCGCGACAGTGACAACTTGAAAGTTGGTGAGAGTGGTCAGTTGTGCAGCCAGCATTTTTCCAGCTGCAAGTACATCATCTGTAGGGTGAGCGGAAGGGGCCAGAGCCAGGATCAATGGATTCGCCGCGGTGCCAGGCTCGGCCGTGGGTTGAATCGGAACAATGACTGTTGCTTGTGCGGTTGGCAAACTGGTCGGCGCGGAGGTCGAAAAGGAAATCGTTGGAACATTACATCCAAAAAAAACAAACAGCGCGGCAACAAGTAGGAGTTTTTTCATCTTGCAGGATTGTGAGTATTTAATCATACTGATATTGCTATAATAAGACAAGTTAGAAAGGCTTCTGATGAACAATAATTCCAATGGTAACAGCTTGTTCTCAATTCTGATTCTGATCGTGCTGGCGGCTGGCGTATATTTTATCGTGCAAACAGTCCGCAGCACGGCGCAGCAGGCCGCCGCGCCTTTCCAGCAAATGGATCAGGCGAATCAGGCATTGCAAACTCAAGTGTCACAGTTGATGCATCCCACGCCGACTATTATCCCCGATCCGGTGACATATATTTATCAAATCCGTGCGCTGGCGCGTTTGGAGACGATTCAATATAGCGTGGAAAAAGTTATTACGGCGGAACAGAATCAGGGTACCTTCGATTTTCTTTTCGGTGATCGTCTACTCTTTGTGGCGCATGGCACTGTGATCGCCGGCATCGATATGGACAAGATTCAACCCGGCGATATGCAATTGGTGAACGGCGTTTTGAATGTGAAACTCCCGCCTGCTGAAATTTTTGTGACTTCGATTGATAATCAAAAGTCTTATGTGTATACCCGCGATACGGGCATCCTTACCAAGCAATCCGTAGATTTGGAAACGTTGGCGCGGCAATCTGCTGAAGACGAGATCCGCAAGGCCGCCCTGGATGATGGCATTCTCGATCAGGCGCAGAAAAACGCGGAAGCTTATTTGTTGCGCTTCTTCAACGCGCTGGGTTATCAAACTGTAGTATTCGCGCAATAAGTTTATACGCGTTCTGTCCACGAAGGATGCGCGTACTTTGTGTGGACGAGTTCTTCAGCGCGCGTCGCTTCTGACGTTGACAATTCTCCCTCTTCGAATTTCAGATTCAATTCCGATTCAAATCCATGGACGAAGGCTTGCGCGGCCGTTTCCCAACCGACTGCGCGTCCCAATACGGATTCTACAGTTGTTGCGCGCGCTAGTAGTCGCGCCGCGGCTTGTGCACGCGCAGTTTCATCTGTAAAAACCAACGCCTGGCAAATGCGCGTTAAGTCGCCGACCAATGGCAGAGAGCCATGTTGCAGCACGCCTTCTTTTTTACGCGCTTGCGCCGAGCCGATTAACTTTTTTCCATGAACTGTAATTTCATACGTAGAAGGAACTTCAAAACAAACTGGGTTGAGATTCCCTCCTGCACTTGGCAGCGCGCTTTCTTTCATCTCAACTGGCAACCCCAATTCGCGCACTGCAGCCAACAAAGCTTGCGCGAGGCGATTATATGATTCAAGCACACTACCCGCTACGCGCGGCTCATCCGCGGGGGCAGTGACCGAATACGTTAATTCATCGGTGTGAAGAATAGCGCGGCCGCCTGTCACGCGACGTACAACTTCCCAGCCGCGTGCATGCAGGCGTTCCAGGTCCATATCTGAGATTGGTTGAGCATGCCCGAGTGAGAGACAGGCTGGTTGCCACGCGTACAAGCGCAAGGTCGGGCGTGATTCGCCGCGATGAATATGTTCGAGAATCGCTTCGTCCACCGCCATGTTCCATGCGCCGTGTGCGGCTGGTGTGCGGATCAGTCTCCATAAAGGGTCATATGACATATTGGCTATTTTACTCTGCCGCGCCTGAGATTAGACTTGCGGCATGAACCGCTCTTTTGCATTTACCAGTGGCGGCGCTCATCGTTTAGGAACCGGGGAATGGAAGATACGCGCAGACGAGAATGGAAGCCTCGCAATTCAACACGATTTATATGGATCGGTGAGGGACTTCGGAACGTTTGATCTCTCCCCGGATGAATCCGCTTCTCTCTGGAACCTGATTGCGGGCGCGGCTTTCGAGAAGCGCGTCTCCACCTCCCGTCCCGGCATTCCGGATGAATCCATGCTTGGCTTTGCATTGTTCGCGCAAGCCACATTACATAGCGTTCAACTATGGGCGAGTGAAGCGTTGGAAGATCTTTCGATTAAGAGATTGGTAGAAGAGATCGGAAAGTTGATCGAAAAATATACTGGTCGCAAGCCAGTGTTGACTTAATTAAACAGAAGCGCGCACGGCCTGACAGCGTTCGCAATCCATTCGTTCGCACAGCAAAGCCAGGGGATTTTTTTTGATGCGGGCAACTGCAACTTCGAATAAAACTTTAAGTGGGACTGCTTGAACCCATGCATTGCCGATTTGTACGCGGCGCGTTTCACTTGCCAGGAATGGCCGGATTGCATCGAAGCCGGATGAATCTCCCGGAAAGCCCGGACATTCCACAACACGATCTTTCGTCAGCGCCCAACGGATAAATTGCTTGCGTCCAGCCAACTTCTCAGCAAAGTGAATGCTGGTGTTTACACTGTGATTAACGCCCAATAAAACAACCCAGCCATCCTGTTCGGCCAGTGCACCGATTGGCGCTAATGGATTGTAGAGAGTCTGCGTGGCGAGGATTTCATCTGCATGAATGCCTGCAAAAGATAGGATAGGATGTGAGGTGCGGCGAGCATCGGAATGAAGCCGCAGTGCTTCTGGCAGCATACCCATCATTGGATCGGCTGGCATGTTAAGGTGGAATGGCTCGGCCATGCGATTCGAGTCCGTGCCACTTCCATAAGTGATTCCGTTATTCGGCGGGCCCACTGCCGGTGTGACTTGAGTCTTATATGTGAAGGTCGGCATGATAACGGCCCCGGTGGATTCGATCAAAGCCCGCACCATCGTATCCGCGCCGCCTTGGATGTGACCGAAGGCTTTCAGCGATGCGTGTGCGATCACCGGATGATTGGTTAACTCCAATTCCAACAAGGAGGCGCGCAAATGCGGAAGATCGAGTCCAACTACGTAAGAGACTTTCTCCAGAATCAACGCTACTTCCCTTTCCACTCCGGCTTGCGTTTTTCGATAAAGGCGCGCATGCCTTCCTTTTGATCTTCGGTGGCGAAGAGATTATAAAATTCCCGGCGCTCTTCGTGAATGGCATCCGTTAGTGAAAGTTCAAAAGATTGGTTGATCATCTTCTTTGCCGCGCGGACTGCCAGCGGTGCGCGTGCTGCGATCTCTGTCGCCAGCGACAACGCTTCTTCTAAAAACTTGTCGACTGGAACGACGCGATTGATTAATCCAAACGCGAGCGCTTCCTGTGCAGACAGCGTGCGATTGTTGAGAATCATTTCCATGGCAATGCTTTTACCGACCGCGCGTGTCAGGCGTTGCGTTCCGCCCGCGCCGGGGATGACGCCAATAGTCACTTCCGGCTGGCCAAACTTCGCTGTCTCTGAGGCGACGATCATGTCACAAGACATGGCCAGTTCACATCCGCCGCCCAACGCCCAACCGGAAACAGCCGAAATGACCGGCTTTGTGAT